>JAIRNK010000015.1 GCA_031258095.1 Holosporales bacterium | reverse complement strand
CAGGAACGTCCGCGAAAAAAGAGGCGAGGTGTTTTTGCATATAAAAAACCAAACACTGTACTAAACTTTGTCATTAATCAAAAGAGGTTTGGGCTAAGTTTTTTCGTGCGTAGGCCCTGTCAGATATGTAATAGTGCTCTTGTGCTTTTAGGCCTGGTGTGGTACAATACCGGCGTAGCATCGGAACGCCGCCACCTGCCGTGCTCGAGGCGTACGCGGGCGCTGTCAGCGCCAATAGCAACACCAAATTGCCGAGTCCTTGTCTTGTGAAACAGCCAACTCTCATACTGCCGGCTCATGTGTCATGCTGCCCAACCAAAGCTACTGTATATGAACGTATCTGTGTGCGCAAGCAAAATGCGCCATCTGCAAGCATGGGGGGCGAATATACATATCCCACCTGACGCTCCGGGTTTCATTGAACGTCAACGCACTGTAAAACTATAAAAATCCACCCGGCGAGTCAGTCGGGAGGGGCTGTATACTCATCCCAGCTGAAACTCAATCCGGAAAATCCAGAATCCAGTAAGGATGAACGACTGTCAAATCCCAACGTTTCAGCTGGGACCCGTATATCTGTCTTCTCACGTCAATCAATAGTTTTGCCGACACGTCTTTTCTCAAAAATGGCCTGTCTCTCGCGCCTGATGCAACCATAAAGTTCCAAAAGCGCGAATGATCACCTATAATCAACCTGTGATTGTATTCGAGGGGCCTTCTCACAAAGAAAATAAGAGCTACGAGCGTTCCGTTCGCAGTGTAACGCCTCGGCTATGGAAAATCGTGTTTTTTATGCTAGCTCAGACCCACGTCGCAACGCTTTTTAGGGGAGTTCTAGCGGCGGGAAGGACGTTCTATTGCAACACTTATAAGACAGCAGATTTGGGAAAATAAGGGCTGGGGCGAATCGATGGATATAAACGAACACATTGGGAAGAAGTTGCAAGAACAAAGAAAAAAAGCACGACTTACCTTGGAGCAAGTCAGCGGAGCCCTCCATGTTACGTATCAACAGGTCCAAAAGTATGAAGCCGGGAAGAATAAGATTCCAATAGACAAGCTGTATGATTACGCCTGCCTTTTTCAGTTGCCGATACAATACTTTTTTGAGGGTGTATCAGAGTTATTTTCTGAAGAGTCCAAGATTGATGGAGTATGCTTGCCGCATAAAAACGATCATCACTTGAACCTTCTGCTGGCGGAGAGTGATCCTGTCGATGAATTTTTGATTCGGAAAACGTTGGGTGAACTGGATAATGAAATAAAAATATTCTGTGTGCATGACGATCTGCAGATAACCAACTTTTTAAAACGAAAAAATCCCGTGTTTCCAAAACCTGATTTGATCTTTTTAGATTTGGTGATTGCTAAGAGGCGTGGCTATTCAATCGTTTCTGAGATAAAGAGGGATATCACGATTCAGGACATTCCAATAGTCATTGTTGCCAACAGCGTTTGCGGCGAAGATTTGATTCGGGCATACAAGAGTGGTATCGCGAGCTTCATTTGTAAGTCGGCGCATCATGACAAAATGAAAAAAGATCTTTCAACGTGCATCCAGTATTGGGGGCACGTCGTCGTCTTGCCTAGTGCTGCATGGAAAAAAGTGTAGCGATTGCAACAGTTTGATGTTTTTTTGATATTTAGTAAAAAAATTACCTGCCGTTTCTTGACTCATTTCTGAGGTCCCTATAGTATTAGAAATGTCGCGGCGGGGTGTTATTTCCTCGGCGTGTATTTTTGAGCTTTTGTGGGTTTGTATGCCGACTATAAATCAATTGATTCGTAAGCCGCGTTCGCCGCGCACCGTAAAGAATAAGGTGCCAGCGCTGATGGAATGTCCGCAGCGGCGTGGTGTGTGTCTTCGTGTTTTTACGACAACTCCGAAAAAACCGAACTCCGCTATGCGGAAGGTCGCGCGTATTCGTTTAAACAACGGTTTTGAGGTCACAGGGTACATTCCAGGTGAAGGACACAATCTTCAGGAACACTCTGTTGTAATGATTCGAGGGGGAAGGGTGCGAGATTTGCCTGGTGTCCGTTATCACGTTATTCGTGGAACGCTGGATAGCCAGGGAGTGAAAAACCGCCATCAAGCTCGCTCGAAGTATGGTGCAAAGCGTCCAAAATAGTTTTTTGTCAGCCTCTCCAGCTTTGGAGGGGCTTTTGTTTTTGTTAGGTTGAATACATGTCACGTCGTCATTCTGCAATCAAACGCGAAGTTCATCCAGATCCAAAATTCGGGAATGTCGTTGTGACGAAATTTGCGAATAGTCTGATGTATGAAGGCCGCAAGTCTGTTGCTGAAAGACTCCTATATGGAGCGTTGGAACAAATCGACGGAAAAGGCGGCAATAGCGGTTTGGATATTTTCCTTCGGGCTGTTGATATCGTTCAGCCAAATGTCGAGATTCGCTCTCGGCGCGTTGGCGGAGCAACGTATCCAATCCCGACTGAGGTTCGCCCAGAGCGGGCTCGCGCGTTGTCTATCCGTTGGCTGATCGCGGCAGCGAGAAAACGTCCGGAGCACACAATGGTCGCGCGATTGGCCGGCGAATTTCTGGATGCGAGTAATGAGAAGGGCGAGGCTGTAAAAAAGCGTGAGACAACACACAAAATGGCAGAGGCCAATAGAGTGTTTGCACATTACAAATGGTAGGGGGATTTTATGGGTGAACACGGCAAAACTGTTCCGCTTACTCGATACCGAAATATCGGTATTATGGCGCATATCGATGCCGGGAAGACTACCACTACCGAGCGGATCTTATTCTACACCGGGAAATCTCACAAAATCGGCGAAGTCCATGAGGGCGAGGCCACAATGGACTGGATGGTCCAAGAGCAGGAGCGCGGCATTACAATAACCTCCGCGGCAACAACGTGTTTCTGGCGCGAGCATCGAATAAATATAATAGATACGCCAGGGCACGTTGATTTTACTATTGAAGTCGAACGCAGTTTGCGCGTGCTGGATGGGGCGGTTGCCGTGTTCGACGGCGTCGCTGGCGTTGAACCCCAGTCAGAAACAGTTTGGCGGCAAGCAGATAAATACAACGTGCCGCGGATTTGCTTCGTTAATAAGATGGACCGCATGGGGGCAAACTTCTCCAGGTGTGTCGATATGATTGTTGACCGACTTGGCGCGAAGCCTTTGGTGCTGCAATTGCCGATTGGGGCCGAAGAAGATTTTGTAGGGATCGTCGACATTTTGGAACAAAAAGGGACCGTTTGGGACGATTCAAACAGTGGCGCAGTTATGTCTGCTGTACCTGTCCCGGACAATCTATCTGAACTTGCCGCAAAAGCGCGGCTAGACGTGATTGAGTGCGTCGCCGAAATGGACGATGGCGTGATGGAACGTTATCTGAATGGCGAAGATGTCTCTGTTGCAGATATAAAAATGTGTATTCGTAAGGGGGTGTTGGCCGGCAAGTTCGTCCCAATCTTCTGCGGTTCTGCGTTTAAGAATAAGGGCGTGCAGACGCTGCTTGATGCTGTTGTAGATTATCTTCCTTCTCCAGCTGACTTGCGTGTCGTAAAGGGAACCCATCCAGATCGTGGTGACGTGGTCGAACGTGTTCTCGATGAAAGCTCGCCGTTTACGGGGCTAGCCTTCAAGATAGCGACAGATCCATTCGTCGGATCTATTACATTTCTTCGTGTGTATTCAGGCGTCCTCGAGTCTGGCTCATCTGTCTACAACTCTAGCAAGGGTAAGAACGAGCGTATCGGGCGCATGTTGTTAATGCATGCGAACAATCGTGAGGACATTAAGGTCGCTAGGGCTGGAGACATCGTCGCTCTTTGCGGTTTGAAGAATACCTCTACGGGGGACACGTTGTGTTCTGAAAATCATCCAATTGTCCTTGAAAAGTTGGAATTCCCAGATCCAGTCATCGAAATCGCGATCGAGCCAAAAACTAAGGCCGATCAAGAAAAAATGGGCATTGCACTGTCGCGTCTTGCATCTGAAGACCCATCTTTCCGAATTAGTTCCGACCCAGAGACCGGCCAGACCATAATAAAAGGCATGGGCGAGCTGCATTTGGATATAAAAGTCGATATTTTAAAGCGCGAATACAAAGTCGAAGCGAATATTGGCGCGCCTCAAGTAGCGTACCGCGAGACAATAACCAAGACCGCCGAGATCGATTACACACATAAGAAACAGTCGGGTGGGGCTGGGCAGTTCGCTCGAATTAAGATCATATTCGAGCCTCAAGAGCCTGGCTCGGGGTTCGCGTTCGAAAGTAAAATTGTTGGCGGCGCTGTTCCGAAGGAATATATTCCGGGGGTCGAGAAGGGTCTTCTTTCTGCTCTCAATACTGGCATCGTTGCTGGATTCCCCATGGTAGACTTCAAAGCAACTCTTGTCGATGGTGCATATCACGATGTAGACTCCAGCGTTCTTGCTTTCGAAATAGCTGCTCGTGCAGCTTTTCGCGAGGGCATCGGACGATGTGCACCAAAGTTGCTTGAGCCAATTATGAAAGTCGAAGTCGTCACTCCAGAAGATTATATGGGTGACGTTATCGGAGATTTAAATAGCAGGCGTGGGCAGGTGTCTGGAATGGATCAGCGGGCGAATGCTCGAGTGATTTGTGCTCTTGTCCCGTTGTCAAACATGTTTGGATATGTAAATGTCCTTCGGTCAATGTCTCAAGGCAGAGCTCAGTTTAGTATGGAGTTCGATCACTATGAGCAGGTGCCGCAGCAAGTCGCAGATGAAATAAAATCTAAAATGTGTTAGGGTCAATCGTTTTTGTATTTAGGTAGTACGAACCAGGAGGCGGGGAATGTCAAAGGCAAAGTTTGAAAGAAATAAGCCGCATTGCAACATTGGAACGATCGGGCATGTGGATCATGGTAAAACGTCTTTGACTGCTGCGATTACAAA
>JAIRNK010000008.1 GCA_031258095.1 Holosporales bacterium | reverse complement strand
TTTTAGGTGTGAATAAATTTTAGTGGAAACTTGAACGATGCTACCTGATGAAATACGCACAATTTATAGCTTTTTTTAAGATAACGACTGATCGCATTCTACAATTTTTGTCGGGGGGGAAAGGTGCGTTAGGTGTTGAGGGGAATATGTGGATAACTCTGCGAGTTACCCACAAAATTTCCTTTGACAACAGCCACCACCACTTCCTTAATCTTGTCTCACATGTGTTTGAACCAGGACAGAAAGTACGTGAACATTGCATTGGCTGACCTTGCGCGCAGCTTAAATCTGGCCAATAATGCGCTGTGGGGTGTGCAATGTCATGTCTGAGTGGAGCCGTGGTCTTTGATGGAAGGGCGAGTGGTTTTTGCACAAAAAGCTGAGATCATTCGCGTTTAGTGGTGGTGTTACGTTTTATTGTGTTTTTGTTACGTGGTTGCAATGAAAAAAATATCGGCGTTTACGCTAATTATATGCGGCAGTAGCGCTCTCTATGGGCCGGTCTTGTGTGGTGAAGAAGTAGAAGAGGGTTCAAATATGGTAAAAAAGAACGGGGGCGATAAGGATGCACCGAAGGCTGACAAGACAGGAACCAAAAAGTCCGAATCACCTCCTTCTCTAAAAAAACCCTCTACAACTCAAGCAAGCAAGCCGCAGTCGACGTCACAACCGAGCAGAACGTCAAAGGACACTGCAGATGTCAGCATCCCTGACTTTAAACTTGAAATTCACGAAATAAAAACGAAACTACCCTATGCAATATGGTACATCCCGTCCGACTTGCCCATTGTGTTGATCTGCATAGATTTTAAGGACGCCGGTAGTAAAAACACGTCGCGAGACCACCCGAGCCTGCCATATTTTATATCGCCAATGCTTGCAAAAGGCGCGGGGAAATATAATCACCTAAAATACCTGAAGCGTCTGTACGACAACGGCGCAAATTTGAACTTTTGCGTTGGAATAGACCACGCCGGCTGCACGCTTTGGGCACCAGCCGATTCATATGAGGACCCTCTCGAACTAGCAGTGCTTGCGATGACGTCCCCGCGTTTGCCGAAAGATGAGTTGAAAAAACTAAAAAAGTGCGCGCTCATTGATATTGAAGAATCGCAAAAAGTTCCGAGAACGTGCCTGCAAGACGCAATGAGCAAGCTGTTCTATCCCATAGATCACCCATATAGGTCTTGCTCAGATGAGGACAAAACAGACGTTTCGACAATTGAACGGAACGATATTCGGAACTTTTTAAAATTTTGGTCTCAGTCTAACGCGTACGTGACCATACTAGGGCCGTGGAGCAGGCAAAGCGAGATTGCTGCAAAAGTGGAAGAACAATTACTAAAGCTTCCGGTTAGTGGGAAGCCGACGGTGGAAGGCCCATTCCAGCTTAATCCGATCCTCAAAAATATTGATGTTTATTTTAATGTTCCTCAAACGCTTATAGTCGCTAAGGCGCTTGGATTTAACAAGAAGGACTTGGACGACTATGCAATAAAGCTTGCGTTTTGGGTATTCGCTCAATCATCAATGAGTTCCATGATGTTTAAACAGATCAGAGAAAAGCTCGGTTTGTCCTATTTCTGCGGAGGCCAGCCGGTTCGACGTGAGCTGGAATGCTTTCTTCAGTTTGCAATGGGAACACAGACAGAAACCGTCAATCAGGCCAAAGAAGCGCTAATTGCATTGTTAAAACAAACTATACAACGCGGCATGACAAGAGAGCAATTCGATACAGGCAAACAAGAATTGGTTGGAGGCTGTGTTGTGAGGTTAGATTCATCAGAGCACGTCGTCAGCTACATAGGTAGATTGCGATTGGATGGCTACTCGCGGGATGATGTAATACTCCATTCGGCAAAGATAGCCGCGGTAACGTATGAACAAGCCAATAACGCGCTGAAAGGACTGTGTTCGAGACTTTGCGAAAATGGCCAGTTAGTATTTGGAACGGTAGGAAATGGTGCCAGTAATGCATAAAATAACGTCTATGTCTTTAGGATTTTCAATGTTCTCATTTATAAACGCATCCACATCTCACGATCAGGCCACGAAAGCGGACAGCAGGTCAAAAAAAGCTCAAAAGACAAACGAAAGCACGGCCGCCGCCGAGTCTTCCCAGTCTGTCAGGAATCGTAGGCTGCTGAACGCGAAGTCGCACACATTAAAGAATGGATTACAGGTAATAGTTGTTGAAGATCGTGCTATTCCTCGCGTTAGTGTCGGCGTGTTGTATAAAGTTGGCTCATGTGATGATCCTGAAAATTTGTTCGGGCTGTCCCACATGACAGAACACATGTTTTTTCATGGTTCCGTAAAGTACCCTCAAATAGATGCAACAATAGGAAAATTGGGCGGAACACTTAATGCCTGCACATCATCAGATTGTACAGCATATATAACAGACGTTCCTGCAACAGCGCTGGAGGTGATTTTCCGTATAGAAGCCAACCGCATGGGGAACTTCAATTTGAGAAAAACGAAAATATTTGGATCTGAAAAAAAAGCTGTACACGAAGAACGTTTGATGGTGATCGAAAATCAGCCAGATGGAGTTGCGTTAGAGTACATTCGCATGGCCATATCTCCCCAACATCCTTACGGGCGCGAAGTGATAGGCTTTCCGCACAATATAATGAACTACTCGGCAGACGCAGTTATGGAGCACTACAGAAAGTGGTATGCGCCAAATAATGCAGTTCTAATCGTTGTCGGCGATGTCAATGCGGCTGACGTGTTCAAAAAGGCAGAGGCACACTTTGGAAACATAAAAAGCAGAGATGTTCCAAAACGAGTACGTGTTGCAAACGCCTCAAGTGATATTCACCAGAAGCTGACGTTTTATAGCAGTAATGTTGCATCAAATAAGGTTGACCTGGTTTACAACGCACCACATCACTCGACCCACAGTATGAAAGAGATCAGAGCAATGAAGATTTTGCTTGAGGTACTGTTTGGAGGAGTCGTCTACGAATTTTGTCACCGCTTTTTGCAAAAGAACGAACTTGTTGCCGACTTTTGCGTCTGCCATTACACCACTCTCGACCCCGCGCCATTTTACGTCTGCGTGTCGCTACGGGATGGAGTCACGTGCGAAAAGTTTTTGAAAGAATACTTCAAAAGAATAAAAGAGCTGGCAAAAAGAGGGGTGAGCGAAGAAGATTTTCGGCGAGCGAAGCAAAGTTATCTGACAAGTGCCACCTACCAAGCGCGTGACGGACACAGTCGTATTCGGATGCGAATCGTGGAGTGTTTGGGCGCTGGTGGGACTCTTGATCAAATTGAGAACGCAATCGTAGACATCGAATCTGTAACGATAGAAGACGTGAACAATATGCTGCGGCAATTCATCAATAAAAAACCATTTGCCATTATCAAAACCGTCGTTAAGCCGAGCGAAGCCCCCAATGAGACATAGACAGAATCCCGCCTGACGCTCCGGTTTCATTGAAGGTTCAAACCCTTGTAAAATCAGAATTTTGCCCCTCGTAACGTCAGTCGGGAACCCTATAGTCGGCGCGTACGTTTGGTACGTAGCCTTTACAAAGCAGCAAGCCACTAGAATTCCAGGGCTGGGCTTTATATAATGCGGCATTGTCGCCGTTGCATACATTGTCCAATGTCTGACCAAACCGCGTTAGTTGCGCAAAAGACGACTGAAGCGTCTGTCCCCCACAATTTAGAAGCAGAACAAGCGCTTTTGGGCGCCATCTTGCTTAACAATAACGCAATCGAACATGTCTCAGACTTCTTGAGAGAGGAACACTTTTATTATCCAGCGCATAGCCACATATATAAGGCAATACAAACGCTGCTGGACAAGAACCAAGTTGCGGATCCCATAACGCTCAAAGATTTTTTCAGTCAAAACGACATGACGAAAAGCGTTGGAGGTGCCGGCTATCTCGTTGATCTAACGACGTCTGTCATTTCCGTAATGAATACAAGTGACTACGGCAGGATCATTTATGATCTGTTTCTCCGGCGACAACTCCTAGGCATTGCTCAAGAGACTGCGGATGCGTGCCGAACGTTAGACCTAGAAACATCCGCAGTCGATATTGTGGAAGGGGTCGAACGAAAGCTATACACACTCGCTACGCAAGGAACAACCTCAACCGCGGTCATATTTAAGGATGCGTTGACCCAAGCGATTGAATCCGCCGAGCAAGCCTTTAAGCGGGACAGTCACATTGTCGGCGTAACCTCTGGACTAATAGATCTGGACCGTTGGCTTGGCGGCTTGCATAAGTCCGACCTGTTGATATTAGCTGGTCGGCCGTCCATGGGGAAAACTGCGTTGGCAACAAATATCGCATTTAACGCGGCAAAAGCGAATTACGCGAACAACGTTGAGGGCGCCGTCGTTGTATTTTTTTCACTAGAAATGTCAGCCGAGCAACTAGCCATGAGGATTTTAGCCAGCGAGTCGGGTATCTCCTCGGATAAAATCCGGCGTGGTGCAATTCGGCGGGAGGATTTCCCCAAATTTGTGGATGTTAGCCGCGATATTCACGACATACAGATGTACATAGACGACACGCCGGGCTTGAGCCTAGTTGCGCTGCGAAATAAGGCGCGGCGCTTAAAGAGGCAACACGACGTAGGGCTGATTGTTGTTGATTATCTGCAATTGATTGACGCAACGTCGAAGCGCATGTCAGACAATAGGGTTCAGGAAGTTTCTGTTGTCACGAGGGCGTTAAAAACTTTAGCAAAGGAACTTAACATTCCCGTGCTGGCGTTATCTCAGCTTTCGCGCGCAGTTGAACAAAGGGATGACAAGCGTCCTCAGCTGGCAGATTTGCGGGAGTCCGGTTCAATTGAACAAGATGCAGACGTTGTAATGTTCATCTATCGGGAAGAATACTACGAAAGCCGAAAGGAACCAAAAGAAGGGACAGAAGAACATGCAGCATGGCAAAAAAAAATGGGAGATGTTTATAACCAAGCAGACATAATAATCGCGAAACAGCGCCATGGACCAGTTGGTTCTGTAAAAGTGTTCTTTGACGCACAGCTTACAAAATTTGAAAATGCTGCGACGCCGTAACTTATTTTGAGGGTCGTAGTTTATAGGGTTCCCGACTGACATTCCGGGGGACAAGTCCTGGTGTGACAAGGCTTTGAGCTCTCAAGAAACCCGGAACGTCAGATGGGATATGTTTATGCTTTCTTTTGAATATGGGAATCAGCTTGAGGCGTCGTTCGGACATGTCGTTGCCGGCGTGGATGAAGTTGGACGTGGACCTTTGGCAGGCCCAGTCGTCGCTTGTGCGGCTGCCGTGCTTGACCAAAGGACGTTTTTGGAAAACTTCTCAGACATAAATGACTCGAAAATGCTTAGTAAAAAACGCCGAGAACAACTGAATGAAATGCTAAAAAAAAGCGATTGCGTTCGGTTTGCGATCGAAAGCGCTAGTCCAGAAGAAATTGACGCTCAAAACATTCGAAATGCGACTTTTTTAGCGATGACGCGCGCGCTTGCAAGGCTAGATGTTTTGCTGCAGGAAGAGAACTTGCGCTTATCTTCGTATATTGTGGACGGCAACGCTTTACCAACAGATATACACATCCCATCTGACGCTCCGTCTTTCTTGAGAGATCAAAGCTTTGTCGCATCTGGACTTGTCCCCCGGAGGGTCAGTCGGGAGCCCTATACATGGCCGGGAAGGTGCTTGGTTAAGGGAGATGCAAAAAGTTACAGAATTGCGACTGCGTCGATTCTTGCAAAGGTGTATCGAGACAAATATATGGCAGCGCTCGCGCCCAGTTTTCCCGCATATGGATGGGAGCGCAATGCGGGATACGGCACGGCACAACACCTGGGCGCCCTCAAGGTACATGGTCCAACACTTCATCACAGAAAAACCTTTGCAGGCGTGCTATAAGGGCCCGACTAACTTTCTGGGGGACAAATCCTGGTTTTACAAGGCTTGGCGCTCGCAAAAAATCGGAGAGTGCAATAGTGATATGTATACATATCCCGCCTGACGCTTCGGGTTTATTGAGAGATCAAAGCCTTGTAACATCAGGACTTGTCCCCCGGAGCGTCAGTCGGGAGTCCTATAGTTGCATTGCCGTACAAGCTTTGTGTTCGCTGCTTAGCCTGGCTTATACGTGGCGGGGCATTTTGGGGTAAAATCCGCCGAAAATGCGACCTTTAACGGTTTATTAACTTTTGCCACGAACCTCGGGAGGGGCTGCCATCCACAAACCCCCACCCACCCTCATTCTGGGGCTGAGGTCAGCGCGCAAGCGGTTTGCCCCACCGCACACCTCAATATTAAAAGTACACGGTAAATACTTAACAAGTTAACCCATGAACACTTGAGAACTCCTTAATAATAAAAATATTTTTCCAATCACCACTCATAGCGTCAGCACCTTTGCCCCAAAAGCAAGCGTTCGTCGTGCATTTCGCGCATCTATAGGGCTCCCGACTGACGCTCCGGGGAACAAATGCTGATGCTTCAATGCCTTGAGCCCGCAAGAAACCCGGAACGTCAGACGAGATTTTATAGCAGGAATCGACAGTTTCTCAGGCATTGCAGATTTTGTTGAGATGCACTTCGATGAACTATCACAGCATTTCGATTTATCCGGAGGTGTTCCAAGTCACGACACGTACCAGCGCTTTTGGACAGCGATTCGTCCGAGACAATTTGTTGGATGCTTTAGTGAATTTGTCGAGATCTTGAAGAAGGTTTGCAGCGTTTGGACGTGAGTTTTAATGAGGATAAGGCTTGCGTAAGGAACGACAACGCCGCAGAAAACATGAATGTTTTGAGGAAATGGGCGCTTACAATTTTAGATAAAGCGAAAGATAAAAAGGACAAATCCGTAAGATCGTTGACGAGACGCAATGCCATGCCTGCGAAATATTTAATAAAATGTGCCGAGAGAATATCTCCTGCGTAGGGCCTGGAAAGGTCGGCCCTGTGGGCTAGACAATGAGTTTCGGGTCTGGCACGCTTCTCTTGCTAGACTGCATTGTAATAGCTAGGAGGGGGGAATGACGCGCGTTTTTCATGCAGCTGTTTTTGGGCTGTTTTCGTCGTTTGGGGGGCTGGGTGACGTATTTGCCGAGCAACATTACCCCGGAATGCCTCCCGCCGACCATTGTCCCGTGTCCAGGAAAAGGCCAGTGGCAAGGCATTGGGAGAGAGATGGACCTCCGGTGTGGTCTCTAGCGCAGGCTAGCATTCCTGTTCAGCCTCCGGAGGACCCTATTATTCAGTATTTTTCGAGCGTGCTACGGTTTGGTCCGACGCAGCCTCCACCGCCGCTATTCGCATCAGAAGTTGTTGATTCTGACACGCTTATACATATCCCACCTGACGTTCCGGGTTTCTTGAGGGATCAAGGCATTGAAACATCAGCATTTGTTCCCCGAAGCGTCAGGCGGGAGCCCTCTATCGCTGAGGGCGTTCCACGCGATTCCGCGATAACGCGTAGGAAGTTTTCACGTGAGGAGGATGATCTCCTCCGTCAACTCGTAGGCAGATATGGGCTAAACGACTGGGCAGCAATTGCACAACAGATGCCAAACAGAGACCCTCGTCAATGCCGATGTCGTTGGAAACACTACCTTTCTGGGGGGCCGGCAACGCGGCCGTGGACACCGGAAGAAGATTATCTGTTAATAAGCAAAATGCGAGAGTGGGGGCCACGGTGGGTGAAGCTTGCTCAGTTCTTTCCTGACCGGACTGATCTTCAGCTAAAAAATCGTTGGTTAAGTACGCTGGCGCCTCGAATTGGCGGGCGAATAAGCCCTCGTTTACACTGACAGGCAAATCTATTGGGTGATCTCTTTGCCGCACCGTGGAACCCAGACTCATAACGCGGACTTAAAGAACAATGCCCCCTCCTCCTTTGTAAATCGCGTATATGGGACTCCAGGTTGCCACTCCGGGGTCCAGTCCTGATGTTACAATGCGTTGAGTTCTCAAGAAGCCCGGGATTTTCCTTGAACTTTGTGTTCGTACATTCTCAAACAGTGTTCCACTGCGGCGATTCCAACTAGCCAGTAATAAACCCCATCTCTGCCTTCATCCCCTGTCACGTTATTTCCGACAAGGTCGACATATCCGTCGGCTACCGCTGCGCATTCATCGGCTGTGAGTTGTTCCTGTCTTATCAACCACAAGACCTTGTCTTTGGCGGCTAACGCGTTCCCTTTAAGCATGCGACTGAGCAGATCGTCGAAGGTAGAGGTCCCTCCTTCTTTGAAGTTTTTCAGGACGGCTATACCAATGTTTCGACTTGTCACAAGACTACACGCCACATATTCGCTGTCATAGGGGTGCCGTGTCGAAATAGTACATACGCTACCTTCGATCTGACCCTGCGAGATCCGAGCGACTAGTTTTTTTCTCTGTGTGGCTGTAAGGTCCTGTGGGTGGTTGACTAAGCAGCACTCTGTCGTGCCCTGTCCAACGCCAGCCGTGAGCATGAGCATCGCAGCGGCTACGGTTTTTCTTAACTTTTTCATTTTGTGGCCCCAATCTTAACGGTATTGGCGGCACTGCCACCGCCCCCCCCTTTGTAACATCTTCACATGCGGAAACGCAATAACCAAAATTTGTTTTTTTGCAACTGTGCGTATTCGTTCTCTGTCAAAGTCCTTTTTTTTATTGTTCTTGTTGTCTTCTCTTATTTGCGTTGCTTGCTGATCTTTCGGCGGTTTTATCGTTCCGCATAGACTACAGCCGAACGCCCCATCCTATCAAATAGAGCATGTTTGGAACGGGGTACGCAAATTCACTCCAGCCTGCGACAGGAACCATCAGAGAGGGATGGGCATCACATTGAGCTGCCGTTCGGTGCTCAATTTCTTCGAACAACGACGCGCGCAAATTGTTGTTCAAATAGTGTTCTGTTGCGGCAATCGCAACTATCCGCATATAAGCCCCTTCTTTGCCTTCTTGCCCAGTCACGACCTCTCTGAGTCGGTTGAGATATCCGTTGGCTACCGCTGCGCACTCATCGACTGTGATTTTTTCTTTTTCGAACAAGCGCTGGAGTTTGTCGAAATCGACGGACGCGTCTCCGCTACACAGATCACATATCACTTTAAAAAGGGCCGTGTTCCGTCCCATCTGGACCTCATCCAGGAAGGATATACAAATGTTCACACTCACATTGTCGTTCGCATGCGACGTTGAAACAGCGGCTACGATACTTGCGACTCTGTCTCGAGTGATAACCATATTTACTCTCTCTGCGGCTGGAATTTGCGTGATGTGTTTGATGACGCAGTTCTCTGTCGTGCATTGTCCAACGCCAGCCGTGAGTATGAGCATCGCAGCGGCTACGGTTACATTTAATTTTTTCATTTCGTGTCCCCAAATTTAACGGCACTGGCGTCACTGCCACCGCGGTTCTTTTGTAACATTTTCACATGCGAAAATGCAATGCCGAAAATAGCACGTAGCTCCGACAATTGACATAAAATTGTGCTGTTGATTCTTCCGCGCCCTTGGATCACTCACGCGAAAAAATGCCTGAAAAACATAGAGCAACTTAATCACAAAACTATTTGAATAAAAAAAATACGTAATTCTTCGCGTTATTGGCCACAAAAATCTAGACCCAAAATCTCGCGGCCCTGGTGGTTGGGGCGCATCAATTCTGGCGTTTGGTACCGTTGTGAAAATTAGGAGCCCTGTCGTTGTAGAAGAATATCTCCGTGAACTTGCCTGGATCGAGGCTTTCTTTGCCGATTAGCAGCCCTTGAACTGAGCTTATTTCTAGGATTTGTTTATAATTCTGTGTTGTTACGGAGCCGCCGTATATTGGAACGCGCCCACACATTTCAAAGATGAAGCTATGCGCGTCGTTTATTTCATCCAACGTAGGCGTCATTCCCGTCCCAATTGCCCATATCGGCTCGTATGCGACGTAAAATTTTTCGTTGACCGATTTTAAAAAAGATATTTGCTGTGCAAGTACTTCGTGCGTGCTTTTCCGCTCATAGTCTTGTCGCGACTCACCGACACACACAATTGGAATTAGTTGCGCTTCAACGGCGTACGCGAATTTTTGCGCAATTAATTCGTCCGATTCGCTATGAAGCCGGCGGCGTTCGCTGTGCCCAAGAATTACGTACGTGGCGCCGGCTTCACGCAGCATTTGAGCGCTTACATCTCCAGTGTATGCACCGGGGGCCGCGAACTGCGAGCAGTCTTGGGCACCGATAAAAATAAAACCAGATAATGTCTGAGTTGCGTGGAATATAAAGGGATACGGGACACAAATAACTCCGATGTTCGCTTCTGAGCTAATTTCTCCGCGCAAACCTTGAACGCTCTTGCGTCGATCCTCCAGCACCAGCCTAAACTCGTTAATGAGCTCGCGGCTGCCGTTCATTTTCCAATTTCCAATAATAATTTTGGCCATTTTACCTCGCAATCTTCATGGCAGGCGAACCGCTGAAAGCAGCTCAATCGACTGATGCAGCAGCGCTTCTTTTTGTTCATTCGAGGCTTCAAGCACGTCGGCTTCAAATTTTGCGGCTGCGCGTCGCACAACGTCCGCATATTCTTGTCGCAACGCAATTCTCTGAACATCTGCAAGTTTCGCGGCGTTCACTTGCTCAAGAACCGCTAACTCATTCTCCAATGTTGCGTGCAGTGACTCCGAATCAACGCTATGCTCATGCCATATGTTAACGATGTCATTCGGCAAGTTGGCAACAACGCTGTTTGTCCGAGTTAGCTCTAAGAGCGCCTGTCCTTTTTCGCACGCAGCGTTATTTATGGCCTTGGATATTCCGCGAATTCGTTTCTTCATTATGTAAATAAATGGGCGTTTAGCTTTTAAATAACCAAACGTAACCAGCACGCCAAAGCTTATCGCAATGTAAAAGTTTTCGTCAGAGAAAACAAACTGCATTTTATCTCCTGGACAACAGTATATCTACAAAGTTTTGTTCAATGTTAACTGCCAGCCCCTGCTTCTTTTCTAAAACTTGCCTTTTCCGCTGAAAAACCCTCTTGGCTTGTGCAATCTGTGCGGAGCGAAGTTCGTTAAATTCTTGCAGCGTCGCCATCTGTTTAGCGACAGCGTTTTCCTTATTTAGCCGAACCTTCTCGCCATATTCCGCCTGCAGCTTAGTGATTGCTGCTCGGATTTCTTGAGTCCGCGCGGCATCACCAGCAATCCTTTTTTCCCGCATTTCGTATACGTAAATAATCCTTGGCAGAAATACTGTTTTTATAAAGAACAATAAAAACAGGGAACAGACTAGCAACCAAAAAATCTGCGACGTAAATGTGGACGAGTCAAATTGCGGCAAGTTCATGCGGCCCCTCTCTCCAACTATATAGTCGTGCCAAAATCCGTTAATTGCCGATTAGGATCATAAACGCAATAACAAACGCGAGCAACCCAATTGCTTCAGTAAAACCGCCACCGATCATTGCGATCGTAAACAAGTCAGCCTTTGCGCTAGGATTCCGGCCGATTGCGTCGCACACGGCAGCGAATATTTTCCCGAGCCCCAATGCCACCCCGAATAGCGCAAACGTGGCGATTCCGGCGCCGACATACCGTAATACAGATGCGTCCATAGTAAAACCCTTTACTCGTTCCTTGGCGCATTGTACCAAACACGAACTCGCAGCGCTATTGTGCGTTCTGGTGTAAACTGACTCGTTCCCTTTTGGCGAATGGAAACGCAATTTTGTATCGTTACAAAGCAGCAGTGTGTATATATATCCCATCTGACTCTTCGGGTTTTATTGAAGCTCAAAGTATTATAAGACTACGAAAATCCACCCGGCGAGTCAGTCGGGAGCCCTATAGAGGTCTTGTTAAAAAGTGAAGATTTATTTCGTGAAAATGCAGGCGTTAGGCAACGATTTTGTCATTATAGATGCGATTGCACAGGGGTTCTTAGAAGATATGGACTCATCCCTCATACAAAATATTTCAGATCGTCATACAGGGGTCGGCTGTGATCAGGTTTTGATCGTAAAAGAATCGAAAATCGCAGATGTTGCCATCTCAATATTCAACCCAGACGCATCTCCTGCGATGGCCTGCGGTAACGGAACCAGGTGCGTCGCATGGCTATATATGCAAGAAATGCAGAACGACGAAATTTCTATTCAGGTAGGGGCGCGCGTTCTGCATGCATGGAAAGCTGGAGAACACAATATTAGCGTGGATATGCTCCAACCAACATTCGACGCTAGTTTTACGTCAAAACTTCAGGAAAAGATTCCAGCAACATTTGTCTCTTTTGGAAACCCGCATGTCGTGGTCGAAGGCGCATATTCTGAACACGATTCCGTTCTGCGCTGCGTTTCTGAAATCTTCCCAGACGGCGCTAATGTTGAGTGGCTTACGGTTATTGATGAACACTGCATATCAATCAGCATCCACGAGCGAGGCGCAGGTCTAACTAAAGCGTGCGGAACGGGGGCATGCGCTAGTGCTGTCGTCGCAATATCGAAGGGTTGCTGCAAATCGCCTGTAACTGTTTTAATGCAAGGCGGAAACGTACGTGTCGATTTTAGCGAAACAGCGGTTCTAACGGGCACGTGCTCTTTTGTGTTTGAAGGGAAAATCGACTATAGTCCAGCGTGTACGAGTGGCTCCTTAGAGTAATGTCATCGATGGGCATCCCGAAACTAAACCCCATAATGATTTCTGGTGCAGAAGTTCTGCCGTTAGTAGAAGGTGGCAAGGGCATAGCCATATCTGATGGGTTAAGTTCCGGATTGTGGGCTGCAGAAGGTGGAGTGGGCACGTTTTCTGCCGTAAATGCTCACATTCCAGGACAGGAAAACTTGTCAGCGCTTGACTCATATTCGTCAAAAATTCGAATAAAACGCCATGCGGAAATGATTGAGCGCGCTATTTTGGGCGGAATCTCGCAAGCGAAAATCGCGTACGAAACCGCATGCGGCCGTGGACGGATACACATGAACGTCATGTGGGAGATGGGCAGCGTGGAGGCTGTGCTGCACGGGATTTTGTCCAAAGTGAAAAACCTCATTCATGGAGTCACGTGTGGTGCTGGCATGCCTTTCCGCTTGGCCGAAATCTGCGCAAAATACAACATTAAATACTACCCGATAGTGTCGTCCGCGCGGGCTTTTAACATATTGTGGCGGCGGGCATATTCTCGTTTGTCTGAATGGCTTGGAGGCGTTGTATACGAAGATCCATGGTTGGCCGGCGGACATAACGGGCTCTCTAACAACGAAGATGAAAACACGCCAGAACCTCCCGAGCCGCGGGTCCGTAGCCTTCGGTCGCTCATGCGGTCTTTCGGGATCAGCGACTTAGTGCCGATATTCGTGGCTGGAGGAGTGTGGAGATTGAGCGAATGGACCGATTGGATCGCGAATCCAGACCTGGGGGCAATTGCCTTCCAGTTTGGGACGCGCCCGTTGCTCACGGTCGAAAGTCCGATTCCTTTAACGTGGAAGAAGGCGTTGTTTACGTTGAAGCGTGGGGATATTGTCTTGAATCGATTCAGTCCAACGGGCTTTCCTTCTTCTGCGGCGAGAAATACTTTTTTGCGGCAATTGCAGGCGCGCTCGGATCGCCAAGTTTTGTACGCGAAAATGCTAGATGAACAATATACTGAGCCGTTCCACGTAGAGGGGCCAAACGCACGGGGGCAAAAGGTGTTTTTGGCGGCGGACGATGGGGTTAAGGTTCGACGGTGGATAGCAGAGGGGTATTCCGTTGCGTTAGTTACGCCAAGTCACACGTTAGTTTTTGTGACTCCTGATGAATCAGCGCGCATAGACGATGATCGTATACAGTGTGTTGGGTGCTTATCTGCGTGCAATTTTAGCGGCTGGAGTCAAGAGCCACAGCATTCGCCAGCGCCAGATCCTCGATATTTTTGTATACAAAAGTCCTTACAGATGATTTCAACCGTTGGGGATGTTGAAAATGCGCTGATGTTTTGCGGGCACCAAGGGTACAGGTTCGCGGAAGACCCGTTTTATGCAGGCGGCAGAATTCCTTCGGTAAGGGAGCTTTTTGCACAAATATGTTCCGGTGAGTAGGACGCACACAGTATGCAGGTGTTTGTGCTTGCAGAAAACGCCGTAAAATAAGCTGAATTTCTTATAATCAGTTGATACACTCCTGGTAGGGCTGCTTGTTGACCCCTAGTGGAGTAAGCTGCTGAGTAGCTGAGCCTTCGTTGCGTGGCACGCGACTATAGGGCTCCCGACGGACGTTACGGAAGACAAACCCTGATTTCACGAGGCGTTGATTCCTCAATAAATCCGGAGCGTCAGGAGGGTATGTATACAAGGATGGGTGGCCGAGCGGTTGAAGGCACCGGTCTTGAAAACCGGCAAAGGGGAGACCCTTTCGTGGGTTCGAATCCCACCCCATCCGCCAGCGAAGGGACAATGAACGGGTGTGCTTGGATAAAATCAAATTTTTGTATATTGCCTGCACAGACCGACTTCTCTCCAGCGTCGTAAAATATAATGTGAGCGTTATTGAACTACCGCACTCGTATAGCAAAATTGTTATACTCATAACGTAGAAACTAACAATCTACTGAACGAACAAGTGGGGGGAGCCACGCGCTTAGCTTTTACTTAGGGTGCGGACCTCTTCAACGGACAGTCCTGTATACAAGCTAACCTTTTCCACAGATACTCCATCCGCCAGCATAGCGAGTGCAGTTTCCCGCGCTTTCTTAGCTATGCCCTTAGCCAAACCTTTAGCCTCGCCTTTGGCTCTGCCCCGAGCTTCCCCTCTAGCCTCTCCTCGAGCTTCCCCTCTGGCTTCGCCTCTTCTTTCCGCCGTAGCCGTAACGCTGTAGTAGTCGTTGAGAGCCTCTTGCCGCTTTTGCGCCTCAAATCGCACCTTCTCATCACCACTAAGGAACACAAGCCTGTCAAACGCCTTATGCACTTCTTCTATCGTCAATGCTGACTGCGGTAAACGTGCTGGCTCCTTCAGAAAAGTCAGCCACACGGTCAGCAAATCCTGCTCATCAACCTTCCCCAGGTCGAACTTTTTCAACTCAATGAAGAAAAGCCGCTGGACATCGTCCAACACCTTGTGCTCGTTGTCGCTCCAGCCCCTTGACCTGCGCGCCCAATATCCTTCCGTCACAGGATCATCGCAATCATCGAACAGATTATCATCCGCCATAATCCACACGCCGATCGCCTTTGCGTCATTGTACGACTTCCCTGCATGCAACTGGTCCGTCTGCATTCTCGATATGCTGTGGATCGCCCGCGCAGGAATTTCGCCAGTATCCTTGCATTGAATCTCGACATCCAGCCCTACGCCCTCATCCGTAACTGCATTAACGTCAAGCCTACTTATCTTGCCTCTTTCAGTCTCTTTTACTTGCTCGGTATTTTTCAGCGTTATGCTCTTTATGTGCGGATGCCCCTTGAATATCGAATTCAAGAACGAAACCAGCACTGGCTCGTAATTCTCTACGCCAAATATGTTTTTGAATACAAAGTCCTGCTTTGGTCTTAATAAATGGCACATGAGATTACGCTCGCGCACGACAACTCCTCCCCGCAATTATACGCGATTTGCAAAGGAGGGGGGCATTGTTTTGGTGCGTACTAGGATCCGATATTGCTGGGTTAACACGCTGTTAGCTATCTTCTGTTTCTGATAGAGACTGTAGCGAATCCGAATATTCTATCGCTAATTGATTAATTTTCGGAATAGAAGAACTTGAACGTGGTAAAACTTCCCCATCCGATGCCCGCTGTATCAAAACGACAATTCCATTCGGAAAAACATCTGAGGTATAGTTAAAGCACTCACTCAATTGCAAAGATTTCACTCCAGACTGCAAAAACGCATCGAGCTCAATATCACGAAGTAACCCGTCCTTTGGACATTTGAACTCCTTAAGCGAGCGGCATCCGGCAAAAGCTTTGGGGCCAACGTACGTTACGCTTCGCGGACAGTCAACTCTTGCTAGAGATCTACAGTTTTGGCAAAAGCCTTCCGGAAACGCCGAAACAGTGCTGTTCTTAGCAAATACAATGCTTATGAGGTCTGCACATTCAGCGAAACAATACCCGTAAAACGTCTGAACCGTGTCCGGAATGAGCACATCCCTTAAGGCGGAGCCAAAAAATGCATGAGCTCTAATTTCACGCAGACGGCCATCTGTAGGAAAGAATACTTGCTCAAGGAGTATTTCTGAAAACGTGAAATCGCCTATTGTTTCGACATTAAGCCCAATTTCAAATCGTTCGAGCCTAATTTTAAATCTGTCTATACTAGCCTTTCGCTCTGGTTCATTTGGACCAATTGTCGCTAAGAAATCAAGAACTGTTTTCCGTGTGAGAACGCTGCCAAGATCTGCTGATATGCTCGCCCTGCACAACGGAGACGTTGGCACGAGCATCATCGCAGAAGACTTATGTATTCCCCATACAATGATTAACCCAAATACAATTTTAATACAACTTTTAGAGTACACGACATCCCCCTACAAGAACATTTGGCGTATGTATAGATATTACTCGCTGCCAGAGTAGATGTGCAATCGAATACTATGCATGGTGGGATATTATTAGACCTGTTGCATAAGCGCTGGTGCAGGCTGGGGCGTGAGCTCCACCATCTCTCGTTTTTGACCTTTTTCTCTCGGCGAAGCCAAATCCGTTCTTCAAATTCACCAATCCAGCGATAACTCCAAACTTTGTGTTAAATTTTATCCTGTTGTTTCTATACCTCTGCTGCATAATTCGAAAACGCTTGATTTCGCCAAGCACATTTTCCACCTTGACCCGAAACCTATACTCATCCCATTTGAAATGCATGGAACAAA
>JAIRNK010000050.1 GCA_031258095.1 Holosporales bacterium | reverse complement strand
GCAGAGCTTCGGTCCTTTTCCTTGCGGTGCCTTGCCCTTAACTCTAGGCGGTCCGCATCTGTGAGAAAATCACGTTTCATGGGTAGAGTATTAACACATTATGCAGATTTACCCAAATTATCAGTCGGGATGAGTATAAAAAGAGGACATTTCTAAATTGCGTTGACCGCATTTTTGTTGGAGCTGTGCAGATTAACAGTTTTATGACAACATCGTTGAAACGTTGACTTCTTTCGTACGTCAAATCAGACGACGTCGATATGCCATTTGGTATTTTGCATGGACACAAATGCATGGAAAAGGCAGTTACGAATTTTAAAAATAAGGCAACGCCAGTTTTGGCGAGCATGGCAGCGGGTGGGCCGTGCCATCTCGTATTTTAAAAACCCAAGAATGCTGTTATTCGGGGTTGGTTCGTCTGTTGCATCTTGTGCAATTTTATCGTTTTGGACATACAGCGTACGTGCCGTGCATTCGTCGCATGCGCAAATGTTGAGACGATTCCGTCAGCAAGATGTTATGACGCAAGCTCACGCTAACAGCGCCGATTATGAAAAAAAACTTCAAGACCTTAGAATATTGGATCCATCTGCGTGGAAAACCTTTTCAGGAGCGTCGTTTGACAAGATTTTTCGGAAGCTGCAAATTGATCACCACATCGCCGATTTGCGATATTCCACAAGTAGTTTTGTTTCACGCACATCCGATCTGGTAGAATTCACATTAGTTCTGACAGCAAAGTCCAGTCGAGACCGAAACATAGCGGAATTTTGCAAGCAACTTGTCGCGAATATTCCGGGGGTAGTAGTATTCGAACAAGTTCAAATTGAGCGAGAAGGGCGCATTATGTCTCACTCTGAATTTTTAGAATTCCTGCACCCGAAGGGGCATCCGAAAAGCAAAAAGAAAAAGATTCCGCCGGCTTTTTCCGCCAAGATCCAGTGCAAGGTCGTGATCCCAAAAGCATTGACTCAAACATCCTAAACTCACACGTGTCTGCCTATGAGCGTTTCATCCATTATCTCTTTCGTGATACAAGGAATCACCGAATTTTTACCCGTGAGCTCCACGGCGCACTTGTATTTCTTTTCAAAACTTTTCGGAGATGGTCAAGTTACGCAAACGGATACGATGGCACTCAACTTAATTCCGGGCATCGTCCTTCTTCTATATTTTTACAAGGACGTTTGGCAGCTATTTCTGGGGTTCACAGAAACCTGTAGGCGGTTCTGTTCACGTTCAAACGTTCGCGCCCCGCTTTCGCCCAACGAAAAATATTTTAGATTTTTCTTTTGGGCAACGCTGCCTATTTCTGTTATCGGGCTGTTGCTTTCTGTGTACGGCATTAGTGCTCCGCAATCTGTCAAACTAATTGCGATCAATTCTATTGTATTTGGAATTTTGCTAGGTTGGGCGGACATTAAAGGATCTCAATGTGCCTCTGCGTTGATTCCACGGGCAGGCAAAATTTTCGGCCTTATTCACGTTATCTCGTACATTCCAGGAGTTAGCCGCCTCGGCGTCTGCATTACGGCCGCCAGGCTCATGGGGTTTTCTCGCGAGGTTGCCGTTCGGGTGTCGTTCGTTTGCGGAATTCCCGCACTGCTGGGGACGGGCGCTCTTGGCGTTTGGAAAACGTTTTTTAGCGGTTCCGCACCTCATGCGATCGATTTCTGTGCTTTTTACTCGTTGTGCTTGTATTTTTGCGGCACATTTTTGTTAGGCTTCACCTCTTTATTCATATTTATGCTTTTTACAAAAAAACATAACCTGTTGGTCTTTGCTGCCTACCGTGTCGTTCTGGGGATCGGGCTTTTATAGGTAACAGTACAAGATCTGCCCTCCAATTAACGGCTTCATAGCCCACAACCCCTGCTCGCGGAATCGCCATCTCCGTCCCAAATAAACTACCTGTATTTCTGGAAAGCTGCATTATTATCGGCCTCTTTTTTTTTGTCTCCGATGGGTTAGATTTGTTTAGTGTCTACTTACATATACCACTGGGATACTTATGAGCTTGCATGGTCCAACGGGAACGTTTTTTCTCTCGCTTCATTCCAGGCGCTGGCTGGACGCGGGTCTTTGTGCCCTCGCCTTCGTCGTGACAATCCTGCCCAAACTCCACTCTGCTGTTGATTATCGCGCGGACATATCTGCTGTCGTTGCCGCGCTCTGCGGCGCCAAGCAGCTCATCGCCCAAGGACCCGTCGGCAATCCTCTCTTTTGCAGCGAGGTGAACGAATACCTCGACTTTTCTACAGAAAAGTTGCAGGGGGTCATCGAACGCGTCGCAGCGACAATGATCTGTGACCCGCTAACATATCCCGAATTTTTCGAATATTTGGGGAACACAAACCTTAACCACAGCATGTTGCTCCCCGATGGCGCGATAGCAGTCTTCGAAGACAGCGATGTAACAAGTGTAAACTGGTCTACCGTGACGCAATTATGTTTAGTCGGCAACTACGCCCCTTTGGGTTTCGACTTTGCCGCGTGTGTTAACCTCGAAGTTTTACGGCTTTTTGATGGAACACTTGAGGGTCCATTGCGCACGGCAATCCAAAACGTAGCGAAAACTCAGAAGAAACTTCGGGTATTGGAAACAAAAACTTGGGGGACATCCGCACTTGAGGCAAGCGCATTTGCTGGCGCCACGGCACTTCAACAATTGATCGGATTTACTGACATCACAAGCATTGGTGCCTCATGTTTTGATGGCTGCGGCATCACATCCTCCGAATCACTACCATTTGCCTCAAACTTAACGATACTACCAGATTACGCATTTCGAAACTGCACCGCACTCACAAGTGCGAACTTCGCGAATGTAGGTTCACTTGGCGTCAGCGTGTTTGAAGGTTGCAATAGCCTTGTCGCTGTCACGCTACAGCCCACCTTATCATACTTGCCCGACAAGACATTCAAAGGCTGTACATCCATCACAAGCGTAAGCTTCGAAAACACAGGTTCACAAGTGATAAGCGGATCCTTAATCTTTCCAAACGTAACATCCTTCGGAACCAACGTATTTGAAGGTTGTTCCCTACTATCCAGCGTTATTCTGTCCTCTGCCATAACATCCTTACCAAACTATACTTTCTGTGATTGCGTTGCACTGGGCTCACGTTTCGATTGTCCCAACATTACTAGCCTCGGCCCTTTCGTGTTTCAAAGATGCACCGCACTAACGTACGTAAACTTTCCCTCCCTTCCGATACTTAATCAGGGGGTATTTTACGGTTGCACTTCGCTAGTTTCAGAGGACATTGCTCCGCTGTTTTTTCCAATGGTTACGGGAATTGGACCTGGCGCGTTTTTTGGTTGCACAAAAATGGGGCATCCCGGTTTGTTTCCAAAGTGTATCGCGGTATCTCACGGCGCGTTTGAGGGTACGTCAATCGGACGAATGTATTCCTTTTTGGCTGAAAACATCGATTCGTGGTCGTTCCCGCTAGTTTCAAGACTAGAAAGAGACTCCTTCTTGAATACCCCTCTGCGGAGTATTGCCTTAGGCGAGTGCACATCTTTGCCAGATGGCATTCTCGATACCAACTCGACGAATCTTTATGAATTGCACGGTCCTCGTCTTAAAAAAATTCCAAATGCTAGCAAGTTCTGCCCTACAATAGGTTGCCTAACAATTCCTGCGAACATACAGAAAATCGACTACCCAAGGCTCGCCACAAAGCTACTGATGCTGGTAATCGCTTCGCCAAACTACGAACGCGCTAATCACAATGAGCTGCCAAGTCAAATCGAGTCATGTCTTAACTTGTTGAAAGGAGCCGGTGTTATCAGATCCCAATCATTATCGTTTGAAACGAAATGGTTTTTTCCGCGTGGGGGGCGTGGGGGTTGGCCAGATAACCCTAAATCAGAAATGACGGAGTTTACTATGTCCATTATAAGATCAATGACCACATACACAGTTACTCCAATTAGCGCGGGCAGCACGACGAGCATCATGGAAATACCATACATGGATAGATTTCTTGACGTTTCTCATTCTTTTCCGAAGGACATGACAACAGCAGAAATCATATCACTGATTGACAATCTTCCCCTGCCTGCTCTCAGCTCTTTTACGGATAATCCGCCGCTCTTTTCAAGAATTGTCTACAAAGTTTTTGACAGTGAGACTCCAAATGAATTCTCAGAACACTTCACAGAATACGTCAGAGTTCGCCCGTGATCAGAGCCTTGATCAACATGGGGACATTGTGTGAACGCCAATCATTAAACTTTCAACTGTTATAAGCAATGAATGTTTAATGTGTTTGTACTTATCCTCCAACCGGAGTAAGCTCGTGAAAATTCTGGCATCGTGACATATGTGAATACTTATTTGAGCCGTGTCCAAACGTGAACGATTCGCTGCTATAACGCTCAAGTACCTGATGCACAGCTGCGTCAATTGATTGCATTAGAGCGCTTGAATTGTCAATGCATATAGCTGGGCTGTCCAGTGGGGAAATTTCCAATGTTGGAGGATTTGCGCTTTGCTCGCCAAGCTTTTCTGTCGCTCGAACGTACATCAACGCTTTGAGTGGCAAGGCTATGTGACGCAGGGTTTGTACGGCCGCTTTACTGGGAGCAGGAGCATATGAAACGATGTGGATCTGTATTTTGCTGTCGTCAGCGCTGGCGGACTTTTGTGACCGAGAATCGTTAGTGTTGTAAATATCAACGCGATCTGCTGTGCCATAAATGGCATAATCAATCCCGCGAACTTTTATAGCCATTCGCATTTTATATGCGCTAATCATTTGCGCGCCCTTCGCTTTTTTCGCTGCTATGTCGTCGTTTATTTGCTGGAGAAGGACACGCAGTTTTGGGAGGACTTGAGACGCCGGAGCATTCGTTTTTATCCACTGTTCAGCAAACTCAAGCAGAGATACGCTTGACGCGTCATTATTCGCTTCAAAATATTCACGCAAAACATCACGTGCGATCGACTTCACGCTTGTCTGTCGTGAGTCGTGCGGATTGGGGCGAAGATTCAAAATGCGCCTTACATAAAAAGCGTAAGGGTCATCCATTAAAAGCTGCAAATTTGAGGCCGAAAAGGACCGTGGGCGCATGTTTAATGGAACGTTAATTGACGTTGTTGTTGGCTTGTTGCGTGTGTGCGTCGCATCCACGCTGTCACCATATGTCCATGGAATGTCTAGAAAACGCCTGTGTGGAACGTCTGGTTCGCTACGCGTGATATATATTTGCGCGTGCTTTGGGCACACAATTGATTCGAGTATTGCGTCTTCCATTGGTGCTGCATATTCCTTGTAAAAGTTGTCAGCGATGGCCCCCATTAATGTCGGACACCGCAGCGAAGTCATCCACATGCCGTTATTCATCCCAGGCAAGAATGCAACATCGTGTGGGGCAAGAGTTGCTCCAGGTGACTGAAACAGAACCGTGCCGGGGTTCACCTGAGGACTGACAAAGTGCAAGTGCAGCAATTCATGTATTAGCTGTTGGTACTCCTGCGAGCTTACGCGCCAAGCGCTATCGGGGCTCCCGTTGTGAAGCGGGTTTGTAGCGACTAAGGAGGCTTTTACAGCCTCAAAAAAGTCAGTCGCTATCTGTTCGTCCAAGGTGAACGCGCTATCTGCGAAAAAGTCAGACAGACATTTTTTGTGAAATTCTAGTGTTTCTTCAAAATCAATCTCGCGTTGCTGGAAAAGTTTATCTGCAGATAAAACTTGGGAACTCGGCTTGTATCCTTCGGAATCGTCGCATCCGATACGCGCCACTGTCTCGTAAATCAACCTTCCTAAGGTTGTCTTGAACAGTGAAACCCGATCGGCGTACGGAATTCCGAAGAGCGACAGTTCTGCCTTGATTTTGTGCAAAACAGCGTAATTGTCTGATATCACGGAAATTCGTGCATCTGGACGGTTGTTTTTGATTCCGTTAATTTTGGCGGCAACCCAGCGAGCTTCGGCATCAGGTGTTTTAAATTTTGTGCTGCTGACGTTTAATGGGTTTGCGTGCGTTTGGGGGTCACTGCGAATCAAAGATTGCACGCCTACAAACTCATTTCGCACTACCTCTAAAAGAGGGTCGTGCACATCTGGGAAAAGATCAAAGAACAAAACGCGCCTCTTATTGGCACATAAGAAATCATGGATGTACTCCTGTACGTTTGGAAAGTAAAGCTCATTGGCCAGTTTCTGCCAGGGAGCGTCAGCCTGCAGATAGGCGTCAAAATTACGACCTTTTACGTCTTTCAATGGGTATCCATGCCGGACGCAAAAATCGAGAACATCAACTAATGCTCGAGTGATGCATATTGCCTTCGATGAGGGAACTTCGGTCCCTATATTTAGATATATGCTCAAAAATTTTTGAATGCGAGAGGGGGCCTCACGACCGTGCACGATGTTCCATAACCAAGAACTTAGTCCTTGTACGCGGACGCTGCCCAGATAGCGATGTAAACGCGTCGAATTTTCAGCCCCATTCTGCACAACGACCGTGTGAACTCCGTTGCTATACATATCCCGCCTGACACTCCGGTTTCATTGAAGGCTCAAACCCTTGTAAGATCAGAATTTGGCCCCCGTAACGTCAGTCGGGAGCCCTATATTTGCATTTTCTTTTGAAAGCTGAGAACCAAAAGACACGGCAAACGCCACTTAGGTTTTAATGCTTTTATGCTTTAGTGCGTTGATTTGCTCGATGGACAATCCTGTGTAATCACTAACCGTTTCAACTGTGAGCCCTTTGCGCAGCATTGATATAGCAACTTTTTTTACGCCTTCCCGCACACCTTTCTCCAGCCCCTCGGCGACCCCCTCTTCCCTTGCGCACCGAATCCCAGCCTCATGAGCTGCTACGCCCATGTCGTAAAGCAAGTACGCCTCATATTCTTCCGGCGTATAACTATACCGCTCGAGCGCATCGTACGCTTTCCCAACCACCGGGCAATGTTTCTTCATTTCTTCTACTTCATCCGGCAGCGTCCACTCCGCGTTCTTAAAGAAGTAGCACCACTTTTCCAACAAGGTCTTCGACTCTTCAAAACTTTTCTGAAATTTGTCCAATTCTAAAAACGAGTATGAAAACTCTTTTATGTGTTGTTTGTGCGTTTTTGTGTCAAAAATCTTGTTGTGGCTGATGTATCCATCTTCGTCAGGGATTAACGTGAAATCGTACAAAATGGCCAAAAATATTACAGGCTTTATCTTTGAATAATTAAACTCTTTTAATTTTCGACCATCTTCTTTGCCTTGGGGAGCCCCCTCCTTTCGCGAATCAGAGGTTGTCGTTAACTGGTCGAAATATGCTCTGGACGCGTAAAGGCACGCACGCTTAATAAAGTCTGGATCTCTATAGCATTGCATTTCAACAATAAACTTCCTGTTTTTGATATCGGTGCACTTTACGTCAACGATGCTTTGGCGCAGGACAGCAATTTCTGGGTTCTGGTGTGATGGCAAAAACTCAACGTCTTCAATGGGCTCATGAACGCCTTCAAAAACAGCATTTAGAAAGCCAATAAGAATGTCTTTGTTTTGCTCGGTACCAAAAACGCGCTTAAAGATCCAATCATTTCGTGGATTTAGAAAACGTTCCATTTTTGTAAGCTACAGTCACCCGCCACCTGTTAAGGGTAGCACACCCAACGTAAAACTCGCGGATTATTTGCTTTGAACCGCGCGATTCAGCAGAATCCGCGTTTGTGTGACCACATTTTTACAAAAAGCTCACCTAAAAAAACACCAGCCAACAACCAAAAAAAGCACGATCACTGTTTTCTCGAATTATTTTGTGCCAGACTTCCCTCGGGTGTGTATTGCCAACTTTTTCATTGTGAACAAATTTTGCGATGACATGTTTGAGTCGCTGCAAGTTGCGATCGATTCTTTGGGACCAAACGCGTCGCTCCAAGAAATATCAAAAACGTTCATCAACGTAATACAACGCGTGTATTCTCGCCATGTTGAAAGCAGTCCTTTGTTTGACGGACCACCGTGCGAACAGCCGGAGAATGCGGGTATTTCGCCAGAAAATAACTCGTTACTAGTTGACATTAACAAAGCTGCCTGCGAGATGACGAAAGTAGTGTTTGAGGCCAACAACAAATATTTCCGGGGACTATATGCGCAACTTAACGCGCAGGCCAAGGACTCGTGTTTGCAAAACAGCGCTACGACCCAGGGGGTTAGAAAAGAGCGTCGTGACGAGTCAAATCTGGAGGTGGCGCTCGCCAATATTATGCACCAACACTATGGCGCAGTGATGCATGCTGTCGCTGAACATCATTCAAAAGTGCTTGCAATAATTGGACTTCATTCAACGCCTTCAAGCGTTTTTGCTGGAAACTCTGGCGACGGCACAAGCACAATGACGCTTTTTAAAGAGGAAGAATCAGTCCATTTGTGACGCGTTTTTTGACTTTCTGTGGGGGGAATATGTCATTACGGTATGCAGCATTACTCGTGTTGAGCGCGAATGCAGTCGGCAGCGATTTAAACGTTTTGAACAACAACGATTCGCTTGCCGACACCATTGCTGAATACAGCGAGGCGTACACCCCAAGACATACGTTCTTGTTGCAGGGAATTTTGCTAACGTCCAACTCTTGGGTTATCTGGGTCAACAATAAAGAAATCACCGATTTATCTAGCCGGTATATTAAGCTTGACGACAAAGTTGTTGAAATCGTACAAGTAACGCCGCATTCGGTCACGTTCAAGTATGGGATTAACAACGTCACTATTGGCATCGGGAAATCCTATGACTTCAAACGCGGCGAATTCTCAGACTTTTGATATTCCCTGCAGGGTCCATGTTTTAACCGACCACAGAAACTCAGTGCCAAAGGTGGCGACCAAATCTACAAAAACGAATCGGATAGCAATCAGTCTGCAAATGTGCAAAAAGGAAAGTGTTTGTGTGCTTCTCTTTGCCAAAAACATGAGTACTTGTCCTTTTTTTACCGCGTCAAACCTCAAAGATGTTGGTCACGGTTTTTTTTCAAATGGTGGAGACTTTAATTTAGCGGAGGGGGAGGAATTCGTTCCATGCAACGTCGCGTTTGGGCGCGGCGACCCAGATGATGTTGTCGCGAACAATCGTCAGCGTGTAGCGGATAGCATTGGAGGCACAATCAAAAAAGTCGTATTCACGAAGCAAGAACATACAAACAACGTCGTGATTGTGGATGAACGCACTGTCATCGACGCCCCTTGTGACGCGTTGGTTACCACGGAACCAGGAATATTGCTGGGGATTTATACGGCGGATTGCGTTCCAGTGTTATTATTCGGCGAGTCTGTTGTCGGCGTTGCGCATTGCGGCTGGAAAGGCTTAAAACTGCGAATCATACAAAAAACCATAGACGCAATGCTGGCGTTGGGAGCGAAAGACCTTGCAGCTGCGATCGGCCCAAGTATCTGGAAAAAAAATTACTTGGTGGAAGACAGTTTTTTGGCAGAGTTTCCAGACGACACAGATTGCATGGAAAAGCAGGACGATGGCTGGCATGCGGACTTGCGAAAAATTGCGGCAAAGCAACTGTCAGTCGTTCAAAACATTGAAGAGCTATGCTTGGATACGTACGATTTTCCAAATGTGTTTTTCAGCTGCAGGCACTCCCTTCGCACCAACGCTCCCGTACGCACACAAGCTTCTGTGATTATGTTGTAGCCATTTGAATGTGTTTCAGGGAGCGAATTTCAACCAGGCATCCATGTCCTTCAAAAAAAGGCGTAGAATGTTTTAAGTCGGGGGGGGGGCTGCTGCTGAGTTGGAGGACGTTAATGAAAGATGGCCATCAGTTAACTGAGCGATCGTTGGAAATATTTCGAGAATTGGTTGATGCGTACATAGAGACTGGTGAGGCTGTTGGTTCACGGCTGCTATCCAAGCGATCCCAATATCCACTATCATCTGCAACAATTCGTAACATAATGGCAGACTTAGAAGATGTTGGACTGCTATATGCTGAACATACGTCTGCGGGACGAATTCCCACGGAAGCTGGCCTCAAGTTTTTTGTACAAGGATTGCTAGAAACCTCGGATTTCAGCGCGATTGAAGACGGTGCTATATCTCGGCAGCTTGAAACGCGCGCAAAAGGCGGAGTGGAAGCTGTGTTGGAGCAAGCGACGACTCTTTTGTCAGAGATGTCTAAGTATGCGGGGATCGTATTGTCTCCAAAAAGCAACCACGTTTTGCGACAAATTGAGTTCGTGTTACTCCGCCAAAAACAGATCCTTGTGGTAATGATCGCGCAATCTGGACAAGTGGAGAACCGCATAATTAAGTACGACCAAGAAATATCTCAAGAGCAACTCAACACGTTGTCTAAGTACTTGTCAGAATACTTGTGCGGCAAAACATTGGAAGAGGGGCAGTTGTTAGTTCAGAGTGAATTATCCAAGCAAAAAGATAATTTCAGCAGCATCGCGACCGATATTTTGCAACGGGGGCTAAGCGCGGCCGCCGAACAAAAGGCTTCGTCGATTATTTTGAAAGGGCAGGCAAACTTACTAGAGTACGTGGATGAGATTGACGAGCTTGATACGGTTCGGCACTTGTTTGAGGCAATCGAAACGAAAAAAACGATGATCGATTTGCTTGACTCAACCTCTAACGCAGATGACATACAAGTGTTTATTGGGGCAGAGAATAAGAATTTTGATATGACTGGCTGCTCGTTGATAGCATCTCCGTATAAATCATCAAATAATAGAATCGTTGGGGCGATTGGAGTAATTGGCCCAACAAATATGAAATATCGGCAAGTTATTCCTTTAGTTAATTGCATCTCAAAGGTCATTAATAAATTGCTTGGGGATGAATACGGCTAAAACGCCACGATTCACGCAATACACCTTTCATAATTTGCTTTTTCCGCCATTCTCTGCGGGCTTGAGGTAGCTTTTACGCCGCGTCTGTTAGCGAATATTTAATCTTTACAGTGTATATTAAAATAAAATGATCTTTATTGCTTGATAGAAATATGAAAATTCTATATTACGATATTGCAAATTGCATTGAGCGCTCGTATAAGCTGTTCTTGGACGTCATAAAGTGTGAGTTGGACCGAATGAGGATATACGACATAAACAATGTGCAAGCGTTGATGTTGTATAACATCGGCGACCGAGAAGTTAGCGTAGGAGAGCTGACTTCAAGGGGGATGTATTTAGGGTCAAACGTTTCATATAACTTGAAAAAACTTATACAAGCGGGCTACATCGTACAGAAGCCCTCAGCACATGACAGAAGGTCTCTTCACGTTCGCCTGTCAGATAAAGGCAAGCAAGTATATGAGCAAATGGATCAATGCATAACGGAACAATCAGAAGACATAAAAGATGTGTTTCCGAACGCCAAGTCTCTCAATACAGTGCATAAAAACTTACAAACGCTTGCAAGTTTCTGGAGTAGGCAAAGTCCAAGGAAATAACAACTTTGGCGTGCGTTTAACATGTTGCGAACAGATAGGGTTCCCGACTGACTCGCCGGGGGGGGCAGCTCCTGATTTTGCAGGGCCGTGAGCCTTCAATGAATCCCGAGAGTCGGCGAGAACGTGTACATGCGCCATTGCACCGGCCTTATTTTTTAGGCGAAGACTGGTCTAAGTAATGGCGAATTCGCGCTTTGGCTCGTCCGGTGCATGCAAATTTCTCCCATGCTGGCACTGTCGTTGGGTTATTCGACGTTATAACCTGTACTTGGTCACCATTTTTCAAAACCGTGCGAAGCGGCATAGACTTACCGTTTACATACGCTTCAGAAATATGGTCTCCCGTCCATACGTCTATCGCATAAGCAAAATCTATCGTGGTGGCCCCTTTGGGCAGCACGACCAATTCCCCTTTCTCTGTGAAACAAAACACCTGATCTTGAAACATTTCAATCTTAGTGTTTTCCAAGAATTCTCCTGGGCTTTTCGCTTGCGCCATCATTTGCAACAGGTTCCGGATCCACTGATATTGAGTGCCGTCATGCGCGTGCACATTTTGCTTGTATTGCCAGTGAGCCGCAATTCCATATTCGGCGGCCATGTCCATTTGCTCCGTGCGTATTTGGACCTCAATTCGACGGTATTTGGGGCTAATAACTGCTGTGTGGAGAGATTGGTAGTTATTTACCTTCGGCGTGCTGATGTAATCCTTAAAGCGCCCTGGAATTACCCAGTATGAATTATGCAGGATCCCCAGAGCCTGGTAACATTCCGGCAAGGTCTGCACTACGACGCGAAACGCCAGAATATCGCATAATTCTTCGAATGTGGTATTGCGCGTAACCATTTTTTTCCAAATGGAATATGGCGTCTTCAGGCGCCCGAGCACGCGAGCATGGATATTTACCTTTTCCAAAACAGATTTTAAATCACTGACAATTTCTTCAATCGGCCCTGTTGACGAAGAACACAGGCGTGCGAGCCTTTCAGTTGTTGTCTTATATGCCGGTTCATTTAACTCTTTAAATGCCAAGTCTTCAAACGCTTCCTTCATGCTTTGCAGGCCCACGCGACTAGCCAGCGGGGCAAAAATATCCAGGGTTTCTTGGGCAATTTTTTGCCGCCGGTGTGGGTCTTTTCGGTAATGCAATGTTTGCATGTTATGCATGCGGTCCGCTAACTTGATCAAAAGCACGCGAATGTCATCCGCCATTGCTAGCACGAGCTTCCTGAAATTTTCTGCTTGCATGGCGGTGTCCGACTGCAACGCGAGTTTAGACAGTTTGGTTACGCCTCCGACGAGGAACGCAATCTGCTCGCCGAAACCATGTTCAATGTCTTCCAGTGTAGCGACGGTATCTTCTACCGTGTCATGCAACAGGGCTGCTGCAATTGTGACGTGATCCAGTTTTAGGTTCGCCAATATGCCTGCCACTTCTACCGGGTGGGAAAAAAAAGGGTCGCCTGATTCGCGGACTTGAGTGCCGTGCGCACGCAGGGAGAAGACGTAGGCTTTGTTTAATAGCGCCTCATCTATTCCCGGATCGTAGGCTTTCACTAGTTCAACAAGTTCATACTGCCTTAACATGAGAACACAACGCGAATGGGTTCTTGAAAACTACGAAGACGCAACCAAGCAATCAGGGCATACAACCATGGATGTTGGAACTATTTTGCAACACCAATTTCTTTGTTCCACTTTTCCAGATCTATAACTCCTTCTGTACATACTCCCTGTAGTGCGGCCTGTACCAACGGCAGCAGGCCAGTCTCTTGGACAAGAACATTGACAAGCCGTCCTCCCTTCGTTTTAACAATCACAGTTGCATCTAGCGTATCTGGGAGCCCCTCTGTACTTTGTGCCTTTGCATTTCGCTTGAGGGCGACTCTATATACTGTCAAACTCTTGTTCGATTTCTCTTGCTGTACCGAAATAACGTCATACCCTCTGATGAAAAGCAAAAGCGACTGAACGACAGACGCTAGGAATTCGTGAGACGTCTTTATGTAATGTGCATTCTTCGGATCTTTCAAGTTGAATGACTTCCCCATTCCCGCCTTCAGCATCTCTCTAGTTGCTACATTCTGTTGAATCCATGCTGCGAGTTGGTTGTTTGCAAGCTGACCTAGCTCCGTCACCTTTTTGCGTATGTCTTCACCTGCAGCGTCCGCACCTTCGGCCGGCTTGGCGGCTTGAGCTGTGGCGTCTTTCGGAGCCTCCTTTTTGTCAACAGCAGACTCAGTCGGAACTGTTGGTGGCTGTGCTGTTTCAGGTGCAGTGGCTTGAGCAGGTTCTGGGGCAAGAGGTGCGGGCGCGGACTTCGCGGATTTTGTGGCAGAAGTTGGCTCCTCCGCGGCTTGCGGAGCGCTAGGTGCCTGGGATGAGGCCGGTTGTTCTACGGGGGCTGCTTTGTCTTTGTCTGCGGGTGATCCTGTTTGACCATCTGGAGAAGTGACTTCAACGGGCTCCGCTGCGTCAGTTGCTGGCTCGGGAACCTTTGCCTCAGGCTCAGCAGCCTCTTTCTTTGACGCAGCCGGTTCCTGAATATCTTCCTTAGGTGATGGTGCTTTTTGCTGAGACACGGCCGGCGCTTGCGGCGCTTCTTTTGGGGCCTCCGTTTTTTTCGCAGGCTCTTCCGCAGGTTTATCCAACGCGGCCTTGTCTATTGCGGGCCCTTTCTCGGGCTTGGATTCCTTTTTCAGGCCGTCGCATCCAACTAATAGCAACAGACTTGCCAAGCCCAACCATTTCCCGTTCTTCAGCATGGTACCCCATCAATACAGTATATATAACATTCATAAGCTAATGATACTTCGTTTTTTAATCAAATGCTACTCGCGCATTACACACCTGTAATGGTTCACATCATTTAAGACACTTTTCGGCCCCAAGAACAGCCTTAAGATACGCCATTGGGGAAATGTATTTCAAGGCTTGATGAGCTCAACACCTAACGCACCTTCCCCCCCGACAAAAATTGTAGAATGCGATCAGTCGTTATCTTAAAAAAAGCTATAAATTGTGCGTATTTCATCAGGTAGCATCGTTCAAGTTTCCACTA
>JAIRNK010000045.1 GCA_031258095.1 Holosporales bacterium | reverse complement strand
AAATACATTGCACTGGAGGTTAGATGTTTGCTTCAACGAAGATAAGGCGTGCATTCGCAATGATAATGCGGCAGAGAACATGGATATTGTACGGAAATGGGCGTTGGCTACATTAAAAGTGGTACAGCGAAAACCTGGGCAATCGACAAAATCCTTGATGCGAAAGAACGCGATGTCTTTCAACCATTTGTCAAGTTGTTTGGCGCAAATTTTTCGTGCGTAGGCCCGTGGTTTGCGCGGCCAACCACGTGTCTGGGGCTATGCTCTGACAAATGGTGATCGCACGGTCTCCTCCAACAAGGTGGGCGAACTTTTGGTGCTTCAGTTTATTGTGCTGCATATCCCAATTTTGCTCTTTCCTCTATGGAAGAACATTCGCGTCCGCTCCAAGGCAAAGGCGTGTGGAATTCTTCGAAATAAATGCGTTCCCTTATCAGTCGTGTGAACATGTCTACTGTGTCATATAAGCTTATGTCGAAACTTCCGTTTTGCACAATTTGTACGAAATACGCAAATCTAAACATGACGAATAATTGATCCATAGACGTATACAGATTCGAACCAGTTAGCTTCGCCACGCATTGAGTCCAAACATCTGGATGAAATATGCCATCATTGTTCGGTACAGTTCTAGATGTTTTAATCACATCAGCAAAAAAACTGCAGATTTGGCTTGCAACTTCCTTTTTTAGTGACCACAGCTCAGGTAGTACTTCATTGCCGCATTGTCCAAGAGATCGTGCATCTCTTATTCTAGCGATTTTCGCGATGGCATCAAAATAAGGGGTATTTTCACGAGATTCGATAGCGTTAAATAATTTAACCCATGACGTTACTTCTGGCTTAAATTCGGGTTGCTCGGATCCGAACCCGGATAAAATACTGCGGAACACTTGGTGACAAACAACCCCATCCTCAGCAAATTTTAAAGCGCATGTGTGCAAAAGAGAGCCTTGTTGACAAATTGTGGTTACTTCTTGCAAAAAAGACACGAATAGGCTCACGTTTACACGTCTCAGCATATCTGGCCCTATTTCTCGGAATTGAGGGAAGAGTTGTTCTACAAGACAACTGAATAATATTTCGGAGAAACATAGATTAATTTCTTCTTCTGGTGACCTTCCGTGATGGCTTGCTAAGTCGAAGATGCTCACCTCCTCTAAAGTTGGGTCATAACGGTAATTATCTCTGTGAAAATCAGTCAAATTAATGCCGATTTGATGCATACAACATACAGCTTGTGCAAGCTTACGAAACATGACTTGCAACTGTTGTGGCGTCAGCGTCGCGCATGGATTGCTAGTTCCAGCTGCTACTGGCATGAATGCTAAACGTTGTCCTTCATATTCAAGGATTTCGTATAACGAGAGCAAACGTTCGCCGTCAAATATGCACCGCGGGACTATCATTCTTCCGAACGAAATTTCGCTGCCTTCAGGGAAGCAAAGCCGCACATTTCCCATCTGTTCAGGAACCCTTCTGTTATCTAAGACCTCTTTCCACTTCACCGCCTTAACAACGCATACATGTTGAGGCGCATCGAGGTCGCCGACGCAAACATACGCTACAAACGATGAATTCCCAAATTTGGGGATCTTTATGAATATACATCCACTAAAGTCATTAACATGTACGTACGCAGAAATTGCTGGTTCGAGAAATGCTAGGTTTTCGTCGATATTCTTTCCCAGCAAATAACCTAGTTTTCGTTTTAATCGTGCTTGTATTTTGTCATCTGGCGAGCAATAGATGCTTCCGATATCTGCGAATGGTGTCCATGAATCGGGTTTCTTAAGCAAACGAGAATAATCTTCTGCCAGTAAGCTAGAACACACGTGCCCTGGATGTAAGCTCAAAAAACAGCACACCAGCGACATAACTCTATTTAGTTTGTGCATAATTCCTAATCAAAAATTTGAGAGCCAGGCCCACATAATTACACATGGCTTTCGCACAAGGCCAGACTTTTTTTATTGTCTGCACAAATTAATAGGTTTAGTATGTCAGAAAATATTGACAGCCATGCATCCCTACATTATCATCCCTCGTATCGAACACACAAAAACATATAACAAACACGTATGAGTGCCCGAGTCTTCGCGCTACCGGTTAGTGCGGTTGCGTTGTCTTTTTACTTCAATCCGATTGGCGCAATTGGGAGCAATTCCCCTGCTAGGAACGCCGGGGGCCTCCAACAGCTCCAGGACCGTACGCAAAGGAATTTGGGGCCAGAAAATGGCTTTATGCATGCAGAATGGTGCCGGCTCAAAGGGCGTCCTCGCTGGCGGGAGCGTGGATGCGCGGCAATAAAGGGGAGCGCCTCATCAACAGTGCACAGCTACGTGCTGTAATTCGCGTTCAGAATGCGTGCTTTTCGCATTTCCTGCTTTGCTCGAAGCACAGACCTGGGCAGGTTCGACTGTTCGTTTTTGTTAGCGGGGTCCCGTCGCGATGTTATTTCCAGGATCTGGTGCTTTTTTCGACGAAATATACATATCCTACCTGACGTTCCGTGTTTTCTGAGGGATCAAAGCCTTGTATCAGCAGGATTTGTTCCCCGGAACGTCAGTCTGGAGCCCTATGGCTCCGAAGGGTTTTCGTAAACGTTCGCGCATATCCCCATGCTGAGCACACTGTCGTAACCATGACGATTGCGGCCAAACCCTCCAGGAGAGCGCGACCATTAATGTGGCAACATTTCAGGCATAGCCAAATGAACGGCAAAAGCAAGGTAAAGCCTGTATTGACTTTACTTATTGTTGACGGAACAATTTCACATTTGATATGGCAAAAATGCAGAACCCCTACGCCGACAAGAATGCTAACATCACGCAAAATTACTAGCCAAAATAAATATGGAAAATCTGCGCGCATCGGAATATAAGCACACAAAGTAAGCAACTTATCGGCAACCGGGTCTGCAACTCGCCCAAAGAAAGATTGGCAACGAAGGCGGCGAGCCAGATAGCCGTCGAAAAAATCACTAACACTGGCAAACCAAAAGGCGCACACGCTCCACGCGTACAAGCCATTGCAGGCTCCAATACAAACCAATGGCGCTAAGATGATTCTTAGCACCGTCAGCGTATTAGGGATTGCCGAAATGGGGATCATCTATTCGCCGTTTACAACGCCAGCGTTAGAGAATTTCAATTTGGCTGAAGAAAAATGCGATCTCTTTCTGTGCCGTATCAACTGAATCGGAACCATGAACACTATTTAGATCAATCGATTCGCCAAATTCATGCCGGATCGAACCAGGGGCCGCGCTAGCTGGGTTCGTCGCCCCCATAACATCGCGATACGCACTTATTGCGTTTTCACCTTCTAAAACTTGGACCACCACGGGGCCTCGGATCATGTTGTTACACAAATCTTCGTAAAAAGAACGCTCTGCATGAACTTCGTAAAAAGCCGAGGCCTGTTCCTTTGTCAGGCGAAGCATTTTTTGAGCAATAATTCTTAGCCCTGCGCTTTCAATCTTTGCATTAATCTTTCCTATGAGATTTCTGCGCGTTGCGTCAGGCTTGATAATCGACAATGTTCGCTGAATAACCATCATTTGTTTCACTAGAAAAGCAACCTGCTGGATTGTACATCAATATGCGGCTACCGCAACATCCCCAGTTTTCGCAACGTCCCCAGTCTTGTCGCACACTGTGTTTGAATACGCCCACACTACATGTTGACGTTACGCGTTAGAATACTGCTGGATGGGGAGGTTGTTTTTATTGTCAAATGTGCGAGACTGCCGGTATTCGATCGTTTGTCCACATCAGACACGTGTAAATGAAGCGTGGTTTTACTCAGCGTTACGATGATTCCAACGTAGGAGGGAATAAATGTTCGCAGACACATTTTTCAAAATTTTCGTTGGGGCATTAGTGATATCGAGAACTTGGGCATCTACTGGTGCATCACAACAACCGCCATCTACTGATTCATTTAATTTCGAGATCTCTGAGGTGTTGAATCATCCTCATCCATCGACGCATTCCAACAGCTCCACTGACTTGTCTACTCTACCACCTGTCCAACAACCAGGGGGGGTTGCTCCCCTTGTCAGGGTTTCTTTTACTCCGCGGATTTATGTTATGGCGACTGCTCAGGAGGTGAACGGTCGGGGAGTCGCGCTGCCGAGATCTTATCGCTATAACGACGGAAACGGGAGGCGCTATGGAAACGGACGAGACACACAGCTTCTCCAACAAGAACTTGATGGTTTTTACCCAATGGGGTCGTTGGCTTGGCGTCTTCTTAAAGAACGGTTCGGCAATGGGGCTACGTTCCGTCTTTGGATAAGAATTATACAAGCGTGCATAGATATAGCCAACCATGTTCTCGGGGTAGAGTTACCCCCGCTTAGACGTATAGAACTGCGCTCAGCTCCTGTTTTTGTGAAATACGTCCAAACTCATATCAATGTATTGTACCCGCTTTTCGAAAATGTGACAGTAACGCTAAATTAAACAGCAGTAGACTGTTCTTGCGTTGGTATACATGGTTCTTGATATATTGTTCTTGGATGTTGCCTCGAGGTTCCCTAAACGGCGCGCCTTGACGTTTCGTTCGCTAAGTCAGGTGTGAACGTCGCAACTAGCCAACATCGTGTCCAGTAGATGTCTGTATTCGCGTTAGGTCGACAGCTCCCGCTTTATCGTATGTGCGACAGTCAGAGCTTCCGCAAATCCGGGCAAAATTGTATAAATCCCGCTTTCTCGCCAAATCGCGTCTCCAACAGCGTATATTCCGGGGACGCTGGTTTCACAAGTTATCGGGTTTACGAGAATTTTCTGATCTTTCACTGCAACCCCCCAATCGTTGCAAGTCGGAGCGGCCAAACCAAACAGTACGATTAGTTCATCTGCCTCGACCACCTCAACTCGTGGTAATTCGCTAAAAGACGGCTGTTTCGTCGCATCAGAAATATCGTTTCCAGCATGCTCTCCATTAAGATTCGTTGTATCCGATGTCGCAACCTGAACCGGGGCCCCCCCCAATATGGACACTTGCAGAGCCTTCAAAACTCCGCCCTCGCCAATTAGCTTCTGAATTTGCGCATTCCGGAGAACAACAACTCTGCCACGTGCTGCCTGCTCTTTCAATGGTCCCTCGCTATGGGCACGAAAAGACGACCTCCTGTGAACCAATGTCACAGACTTTGCAATCGGAATTAGTTCCAGTGCCCAATCTACAGCAGCATTTCCTCCACCAGCAATCACAACCCTTTTCCCTGCAAACTCACTTGGATTCGTTACGCAGTAATGAACATGTGCTGGCGTAAACTCGTCGACATTTTCTGCCACAAGTTTATTTGGCGTTAGTCGTCCTCCACCAGTTGATATTATAATCCTCTGTGCATGGATCTGTTGAGTGACCGCTTGCGAAGATGATCCTTCGACAGAGTTCGATACGCAATCAATTGTGAAGAAATGATTTGATGTCATGTCTTTTGATAAATCTGAGTCGCATTGTTCAGAAGAAATATGTCTCCGTTTTATTCCTGTGACAGATGTTTCGAGTCTTATTGTGGGGGCATATGGCAAAAGCTGCCGACACAAAGCGTCCACTAACCCTTGCGCGGACAATCCACTCAAACCCGGAACGCCGCTTAAGGGTTTATCTTTGTACAACGCAGTGCATTGTCCTCCAACGTAAGACAATATGTCCAACAACAAAACCGAAAGGCCACGCGCACAACACTCGGAGGCCGCAAACAACCCTACCGGGCCAGCCCCTATAATCGCAACTGGATGTAACCCCACGGCCACGCCTCCTCTGATAACGAACAAATGTGGACAAAGACACTGATAAGTCCCCTTCTCAGGCCGCAAGTCGCAAGGCCCTCAAGGCGAATTGCCCCCTAAAACAACCTATTTAGAAATAGATTTTCTTACTTTTTGTGTCAGCCTTGAAACCTTGCGAGCTGCAGCATTTTTGTGCATTACACCACGGCTAGAGCCACGCATAAGCTCCCTTTCCGCTGCCACAAGAGTGTTTTGCAGGACATCCGACGTAACTGCGGGATCTTTCCCTAACGCAGCAATGGCTACTTCAACTTTTTTCACAAATGTACGGATGCGGCTAATGCGAGCCCGGTTGACTTGTGTCCTCTTTATGGTCTGCCTTACTGCCTTTTCGGCTGATTTATGCGACGGCATTAAAATACCACGATACTAACCCACACCCTCACAGGGTAAAGTAAACGTTGACGTGATGCAATGCGAAAAAATTATGACGTGAAGGAAAGTGGAAGCGCATTTAGCGATATACGGGCCCCAGCTGAAACGTTGGGTTTTGACAGTCGTTCATCCTACTGGATTCTGGATTTTCCGGACTGAGTTTCAGCTGGGATGAGTATAGCTATAAATACGCATATACCATCTGACTCTTCGGGTTTTATTGAGGTTCAAAGCATTGAAAACCACCAAAAATCCACCCGGCGAGTCGGTCGGGGGCTCTGTACGTTGACGCACATGGCCTTTTCCTTTGCGATTGTTTATGCACGGCGTTACTGACACACTCGCCAAACCGCCACGTAGAATAAAAACAGTGTCCAGCACAAGCAAAACACGCGACTCCAGTTAAACAACGGCGATAGCAGTAACTGAAACATAAAGAAGGCGAATACGCACAGCATTACGCTGCCGTTCACCAGAAAGAACCAGGTGCGAGGAACTGCGATGATCCTTCGTTTCGGGTCCGACGAGGGGTATAACACCAGCAAGGTTGCCAACACAGACGCCGCCGCATAAAAATCTAAAATCAAAATACACCCTTTGTTCTTCTAAGTGGTAAACGTACGAAAACATACATATCCGACATGTTTCTCCGGGGTTATTGAGGGCGCAACGCCTTACCAAGTCATGACTTGCCCCCCACGAGAGTTATGTGGTCGTCCAGTAACCGCGCGTTTTCTTTTCACCTATGTATCAAAGTTTCCAAATGATAGCTATGTGCTATTTGTAGATTATGTGTTATTCCAACCGTGACATCCACAACCTACGGATTGAACGTGATACTCGCGCCACAGGAATGTAGTTAACATTAAGGAGTTTATATGAAAGGTTTATTAAGAGTAATCTGCTTGTCACTGAGCATAGTTTTTTCAGCCGCAGACGTGGGCATGTGCTCGAGTGCACCTAACACGGTTCCGTTTTCAACGTGCGCAAGATTCCACTGGTCCCGCAACGATGCATTGAGGGTGGTCAACCCCCTTCTACGGAGGAACTATCCCTATCATGTTCTCCACGTTCTGACTCCGAAAGATAAACTTGTTCATTCTTTCGTGGCACAGGGCCTCAGCAACTCTTCCTGTGTGAACAGTAACGGAGCAACGATAAGAATCGCATCCAGCGAATTGCTAAGCGGTATTCGCGTGTTAAATAGTGATGAAACGCGTCAACTGGATAATGGATTTCATGACTTTGAGGGGGAGTTTGTTGCAACTGTTTTTCAGAAAACGACGATTGCAGGAATTGAAGGGTATAAGCCGTTGTTAATTGATGTCATCTCTCGGTTGACACTAGAGAATCTGTCGGAGGATGAAGTGAATGATATAAGGACGCATGGAATAGAGCTCGTTTATATCGGAACGTCACAAAGTTTGGACAATGCGGCTGAGGAATTCCTCGCGTGCGAGAGTCTGAAAAATGTAGTAACACTCAAAGTGCTCGCGTCCGTAGGAACCGCTAAAGCCATACTGGCCTTAGCAAATCTTTATACATCAGGGTTATATGGATTTCATCGGAATGCAGATACAGCCCACTCGTTGAAGGCTTTCGTCCAGCAATTAGCATTTGAACCGAACCCAAACTAACCAGCGTTCAACAGCTAGTACAGTTTAGCGGAGTGTCGGCAGGTTTGGTTTTAAAGAGAACACGAGCCGATCTATAGGGCTCCCGACTGACGTTCCGGGGAACAAATCCTGCTGATACAAGGCTTTGATCTCTCAAGAAACCCGGAGCGTCAGGTGGTATGTGTATAGCGTTTCTTGAACGTTCCGTCTCCCCACTATTGCCCGCGTCCATTAATTAATAATAAAATATATAGCCGTATACTAGCTATGTAGGTATGTGTATGTATACGTGCTATGCTGGCTCGTCAAAGAATCAAGTCGCAGCTCCAAAGCCACATCGCTGGCTTTCTGGGCATAGTACTGGCGTTTGTCATCCTGCTGGGGAACCATGCCTCAGGAACCGCGCTAGAACTATTTGGCACTCGACACTCCGCCATTTACCCCGATGAAAATTCCATTTACAGCAAAGCTCTATACTGCCACAACGTAATCTCGCACAACCCTCTGCTTGAAGAGAATCGCACAGTCATGGGTGATTTTCTTCCCTCAGGCGAATATCCAGAAGATGGCGTCACGGTGCTGTCTAAAATCGCAAAAGTTGCCAAGCTTCTGGCCAGCGTTAGACAAAACCATAGCGGACAAGAAGCCAGCGTCCTCTCAGACTTCGAAATAATCCTGGGCGCAATCAACGACCAAACTCCAACAACGATATTCGGACGGTTCAATACGATCATGCGGACACTGAACGACGCGTCTCCAGATGTTGGCCATATTGTTTTGAATTTAGTTGGCAGCACATCGGACGGCGTCGGAGCAGACACCCTAATTGGAACGTTAAACGCGGCGATTTACACGCTGTCGACGAAATTCATTGTAGAAGGACCACTAGCTCATTTAACGCACACCATTCGGCAACTCCCAGTTTCCAATGAATTGCTTACCACGACCTTAAACTATTTCGATCACACCGTCGACGCGCTGACGCATGCGTCTCTGTTTTTTGATGATGCAGACATATTGAGCGTGAAGCAGCTGCTTGCTCCACAAGAAGGTAACACCTCAACTGTGCACGGCTTTGTTAGCGCAGTAACCGACTTGGTCGCGTCGGCTCCGGCGGATTTAGATGATCAACTTGAGGCCTTGCTGGGCGCTTTGTCTTCGCCTGCATCACTTTTGGGCTGCCTAGGCGCAGTCGCGTCCGTCGTTAATACAAAAATCATCGGCTTGCTTAAAGGAAACAAATTACGCGACGCAATCACCCCCTACTTTGAACAAATCGTATCTGAGCAAAATTTTGAGCTGTACCAAAACCTGATTCGAAAGATCGACGACGTTACAGACGACTTGCAAAACGCTGGTTTAACGGCAGATCAAACAGATGACTTCTTTCTGTCAGGGTTTGACTGTAAACAAACAATAAGTTCGATAATGAACATATACAAGATTTCGTTCGACATCTTTAACCGAAGCAACAATTTCAGCAGCTTTATAGACTTGATAGGGGATAAGTTCACGTCTTTGGGACTAAACACTTTAAGCAGTTTCGTCGCCGAGTTGATGGACGGCTTTTATCTGCACCCGATTCGTCAAAATCTTGCAAAAAATGTGATTAAAGAACTCGCCACTATTGATGAATGTATAGTTTCAGCTGGCGGTTCTTTTGCCGCGTTAAGGAAAGCGCCATACCTTGGAAACAGCAGCTTTGTCGATTTTGAAAGCGCAGATACGCTAAGCAAGAAAATGCAGATACTGCAAGACGCGTTACAACGTTGTCCTGTTGACGTAAACCATTCAACAGCGTCAAGGCTGTTCAATGCAATCGGGACGTGTTTCTATCAGGCCAATTCAGTTTGGGCGAATCTTCGCCAAATTTGTGCATCAGTGAAATTGTCTGACCTAGATTCGAGCATGCAGGCAATTTTACGCTCTAAGTCCATTGTCGATGAATTGTTGATCCTTCTGCACAAAAGCGTTTTTTTCGATTACCTTAGGACCGTCGAAGCTGATATTAGCGCAGTGTCCCCCATTTATGAGCAATTATCGTTTCAAAGTGGGCTGGATTCTGTTCTCCAAGACTCGCACTTTCACGACATTGCACCATTTTTCGCAGACGACTCGTATACGTGCCCCCCTCAAATCATCGTTGATTTCTACGGGATAATGGGCGCACTAACAGGCGGTTCTATGCCAGGCGGTTCTATGCAAACATCGTTGGCTGGTAACGTGCTTGCGCTAACAAAAGATGTCTTAAAGGATCTGGAATATCTTAGACGTCACGTTGGCCAGGCTAGCGATTTGAGAGCCTCCCCATATTCATCAACAGCGAACACCCTGCACGGAAACATCAACTGGATGACGCACCAAATCAACGAAAATCGCGTCTGTTCATGTCTACACACGGGGACACTGCTTCGTTCCTTGTCAAACGACATTGCAACTCTGAGCGGCGCCCTGGATTCCATTGGAGGTGCGCTGGATGTTGTTATCGCCAATCACCCCACCATGGCCTACGTTGAAAGCTCACTAACGTTTATTGAAAAAGCATTGGGCGCAATAGACACGCACATCAGCACAATCTACGCCAAAAAGAACCAGCAATTTGATCAAACTCGTTGCCAATCATACAGAATTAACGTGCCGTTACAAAATCTGCGCAATGTTTTAAGTGCGCTTATCAACCACATTCAACAGCTTTTACCAGATGGTCTTCCACCACAGGACTTTTCAACCCCAGTTGCGCTCGACGCCGGCTACTTTTATCAATCACTTGACGATGTTGTCCAGCAAGCAGAAGTCCTTGCTGGCAAATTCGCGGATTTTACGTTTGCCCTTTCAAACGTTAAGTTCCTACCTCTATCGAGCAATGCGCCACAGTTGATAGAGTCAATCCACGGCTTATTCTCACACATCGCGAGCACATTAAACGATATGGGCCAAACCAACACGTTAGCCCACCACTTGGGTGAAGACAAAAGCCCAGCCTTCCTCACGTTATCAAGTTCGGTCGTAAACATGCAGAATTCTCTCGGAGAGCTGAATAGGCTCTCGTTGCTGCAGGATTCTCACATAACGTTCCTCGGCCAAAATATTTTCAGGCTGCTGACAGAAGTTTCGAACACAATTGCTGCAGTTTTTTCTGATAACCAATTTGAAATTGATCTTATTGTGAAAAATCGGGCAATTGAGCCGTATCTTAATACGTTTGCGAGAATGGCCAAAAGCATTGTTAGATCCCTACCGCTTGAAAAGTCTCTGTTATACAAACGCGCAAGTCTCCGACAAACAACCACAGACGAAAACGTATACCTAGAAAAGTCTCTCACCACCATCACAAATATTGTCTTTGGAGGCCTAAACATACTTTCGAAATTAGCGGCCAATCTTTTCGGACAAAATGTAAGCGTTCCGCCCAAGTACGTGATAGGAGATGGCGTGCAATACCGAGAATTACCGACGTCATATCCGTCAATTTATGCTCTGGCGCAGTCCATTACGAACCACATTCTCCCTCTTGCGCGCAATTCCAACGAATTGAGTTACAGTCCGTCTGCAATCAGCGCATTGCAGGCACTTATTGGCTGCATATCTGAAGTTCAAACGCACGCCACAGAAATGATGACTCTGTGTGCTGAGGACTCGGCCCTATCCCCCGCTTTAAGTGTCCTAACGGACGCTCTGACGGCGCTTTTAGATGAGTTTAACAATCCACGCTGTTGTACCCCTGTATTGGGCACAATCGCGAAGATCAATCACACGACAGCAGAAGTAACCAACCTATTCGTTAACCTAATCGACGTGGTCTTTAGTCCGGTGGCGGCGCTAATGGACCCCGCTGCACTAACCGGCAGTTTCGCACAAATGGGCGCAGGCATTCGTTCCGTTGCTGGGACAATAAGCCTTTTGTCCCAACGAATCCGCACCCTTAACGTGGACTTTTCTCAAAAGCTATGTTTTTCACGCGACATACTCACGGAGGTAACCGCGGTGCTGGACTCCATGCGCCTTTTGCGCGATACACTTGCGGCAACGCTTCAGGCACCAGTGAGCGAAGGGGAGTCCTATCCAGGTGCGCAAGACGAATCCCGTGAGTTATACGAAACCGCAACGACACTTGGGCGCTGGAGTCAAAAACTTCACGAATTGGCCGTTAACGTGACTAACAAGCTAATTGCAGAAGCCAGCAGCACCGACTTTTCCACAGATTTATCAAACTCTAGCTTCACGCAAATCTTGGCAATATTTGAGGCAACGCCATACCTCGCCCCGTTTTTCACGAGCATCGTCCACTCTCTAAAGAAATTATGTGAGGCGCTTAACCCAGGGGGAAGTAGTTGCAAGCACCTTTGTGTGCGCGGAAGTAAAAACATTACGCCAAGCATCATGTTCCTGGCTCAAAACGTGGCGAATATTGTCAACGAAATTCAGCTATTAATCGATGTGTCTGAGCCCATTCGGTCCATCACCTTTGCGCAAGCGACAAAGCAGGTCATCATCCGACAGGCCCATCAGCACTGCGTGCTCGGCACAGGCAGCGTTGTCTTTTACCGACATGCTGAGCGCCCGTCTTTGTTTATTTTGCGCGATGCTGAAAACTTCTTTTTCGATGGCACACAAGTATCTCATGGCGACGATGGGGTCATAACAGCGCCAGGTCCGATCGTTGGCGAAAAAATATCCAAATTCGCACCGATTAGTCTTTTTCATGTGATCAAAGAAGATGTTGTTCTTCTACAAAAAATAAAGGCGTGCGCCGTTGCATATCAGCGAGAGTACCAAACGCGACGAAGCTAATCATGCGAATTTTTGCAAATCAACCCAAATGTTTTAAATTAATTGCTTAAACACGCGCGTTTCTATCCAAGACGTTCGTGCTTTTTTTGCTAACGTCAGCCCAATCGGATCGCATGGTTCTCAGGCGGACGAACGCTTGAATCCGATGCTTTTGTGTTCATTTTTAGATGGAGGTTTCCATGTTGTTACGCCGAAGTGTATTGAAGTTTTTGGTCCTTGGTGCTGTTTCTCTGTTAGGCAAGGACGCGTTTGCTAGTGTTTGGCCTCGTCATTCAACGTGGGGTTCTAGCTCCGCACAGTCTGCAGTTAATAAGAAGGTATGCCCATTGCCGCAACGCAGTGCGAGTTCTTACCTGGGATCTAACCCTTCTGATACGCATGATGTAGGCCCAACAGGAAGGGCTGGTGTTCCGGCAGATGACAGTCCCGAGCATAAGCCTGATGTGACAGATTTCTACAATAAGGCATATAACGACAGCTGCGGCGTTGCAGCACGATTGCGTTTCAACAACGATAAATGACACCTGTACAGGAACATGCCATCACGTAATTTTTCATTCTCATCTGGCGGGCTTAAATGAATCGGAGCGAGGCACAATGAATCGCTCCGGTTGGTGATATAATCCTACCAAGACGACTTCGCTGGCAGACGTGGGCAACATATGGATAAGCACCCTATCATTCATCAAATTCAATGGCATGACGGGATGGCGCTTCTCCCGCACCATTTCCAGCAGTTGGACCTGCGGCTATTTCAGCTCATATCCCACAACATGAACCTCGTGTCCCGTTACCATTGGGGCATCCAAGACCTGGAGATCGATGCATTGGCGCTTCCAGACGGTGTTTTTCGTGTGCAAAACGCCGAAGTTGTAATGCCGGATGGGTTGATCTTCCAATACACGGCTGCCGACCAAGCGCTTGCTCCGCTGGAGCTTGACCTGCGGCAATTTAAGCCCGCATCGAGCCGCGAATGTATCACCGTTCAGCTGATCATTCCTGCTCGCCTCGACGGGATTTCTCCAATTCGCGCCGCCAGCCCGCGCTTTAAGTCCATTGAAGGCCCGTCCATTATCGACGAGAACACAGACGACAACCCTGTTGCGATTCCGCGCTTGGTTCCGTGCTTCTCGCTGACGACGGGTGATGTCCCGCCGGCCAAGCATGTTGGCTTTCCCATAGCAAAGGTTAAATTCGCGGACGGTGCGTTTGTGCTTGCCGACTATACTCCTCCGTGCTTTCAGATAAGCGAAAAGTCACACTTGTGGGGTATTTGCATCGACATGACGCGTAAAATTCGCGAAAAAGCGCAGGCGCTAAGCGAAAAGTGGCAAAACCAAGTTGGAACAAGCCTCTTGCGAGAAACGGCGGATATGCTGCGTCCGTTGGTTGCGATGTTGCCGACGCTTGAGGCGCTCATCACCAGCAAGGACGTTGCCCCGTTCGAGCTATACGACGAATTAATGGAAAGCGCAGGGTTTATCGCACAGTTAAACTTGTCGACGGTTCCGCCTCGTTTTGCGAAATACAACCACAACAACATAGACGAGTGCATCCTCCCAATTTTGCACTACATAACGGAGTGCATCGAGCATTTGTCCCTGGAATATGCGATCTTTTCGTTCAAGAAAAATGACCGCGTGTTTTCATTTAAGCTGAACGCTGTGTATTTCCATTCCAACAAGGAAATTTTTGTCGGATTGCGCGCGAAGCCAGGGATTCAGCCGCGGCAAATTGAAGACTGGATGAACCAGGCCGTCATTGTGTCAGATGATAACTTGCGGAAAGTGCAGCACATGCGTGTGACTGGGGCGCCGCGGAAGTTGATTGCGGGGGAGCAGTTGTACGAGATGTCTCCGCCGCGCGACATAAGCTTGTTTTCTGTGACGTTGGACTCACAATATATTTTGCCGAACCAGTATCTGCACATATTTAATCCATCTGATACGGAGCACTTCCGGCCAGTTGATATTGTCCTGTACGTGCCCAAAGATGCGAATGAGCCAGTGGGTGAAGCGGCTTAATTGCCCGCAGTACCGCGGTCCGCAACGCAAGCTGTCGTCATCCCCGTTTACCCAGCGGCCACAGCTCCGCAGCCTTCTGGTTCGGGCACGCAACCGCGCGCTACTTCTCAACCAACAGTGCCCACCGCCTGCCGAATGAACACCCGCGAGTCAACTGTCTAGGACTAGGGATCTTGACGAAAGAAACGAATAAAATTCGATTCGCTCATGCCTAGTGTGTGGCGCCCCACAGTGGCGGAGACCGGAGCCAGCCTGAGAAGCTTTCTCCATCTTCCGCTGTGACTAGGACCTTCACCCAATCCCCCTTGTTTTTTGAAACAACTACGACAACGTGCTTGCCGACGTTCGCGACCTTTTTCGATTTTTCGCTTGTTGCAGTAAACATGACTGCGTCGCGCCTCAGCATCGCCGTTTTCTTTGACGATAGCACGCTCTTGTGAAGCCAACCGATTGTGTCGTCGCAGAGCTTAACGCGTCTCCACTGTCCGTACGCCGAAATAACTAGCACGGGCATGCGCTTTAGTGTAAGGATCCAATCAACGGGATACTGCAGACCGGGTCCCACATGAAGATTGGCTTTTGACGACTTCACGCAGGCAAAGCGCGGCAGAGCTCTTGCACCGCCAGTTTTGCTTCCCCAGCCCGCAACGTTGCCACCGCAGAACGCAAAAAAGAGGACAAACCTTGCGGAGCGGACCATCCCAATAACTACGACTGAAAGAGTAACTCCCCCAGTATACCTCGACCGTAGGGGATATTGCACCATTCGTATTGGCGCTCATGGACGCGCAAGCGCGCCGCACCAATACTCAGGTGATTTGTTCCTTGGCTAAAGTATCGGCCTCATATCAACTCTCTGAGGATATATTTTGGACGCTCCGCCGTCCTTAACATAAACCACCCCTTTCGCATCTTTATCCGGTGAGTCGTTACCATCTTCATTCTCTTTCTCACCGTCATCTTTGCTATCAGCTGCATACGCCACGTCCTTATAGGTAGCCGCGGTTCCTTCATTGAAGTCTAATGCATTGCTGCCAAAAGATTGCGGATTCAACCTTCCCATGAGCTCTAACAAATGCAACACCTCCAACACGTACGAGTTTTCCGCTTGGACATAAGCCTCCTGCGCATCTAGAACATTTGACTGCGCTTTCAACACTTGCGTGTAAACCTTCGCTCCAACGGCTAGCTCTTGTAAAGCGGCTTGCAGCTGAATCATACACGCTTTGACTCGGCGCTTATTCGCATCAACCGCGTTTTTCTTGTGCGTTAAGTTCCCCCAACTTGTTTCTATGTTGGACATCGTATCGCCATAGCCCTTGTCCGCAGCGATCCGAAACCTTACGTGGTCTTGGCGTGCCCCACCAAGTGCAGTAGAGAGTACTCGCTTTATGTCAATAGGCAACGACACAGACACGCCAACGGAGGCGTTCCCCGGACCAGAGCGTTTGATATCGGTTTCATAGAAGTCTACTGGATTATTTTCCTTGCTTTTCTGACTTCTAGCAAAACTTCTAGATATACTAGTATTCGCTGTTAGTTCTACTACAGGAGCATACGCCGCCCGAGCGCGACTTATTGCCGCTTTGCTTGCCAACACCGACCAATGTCCGGCTTGCAATTGAGCGTTTTCCTTGGTTGCAATTTCCTTCACCTCCTCAATAGTATGAGGAATTAGCTTAAACAAATTCGGAAATACGAGCGGAAGATCATTGCTGTGTATTCCAGTAAAGCGTAGAAGATCTCCCTCAAGCGCTTCAAGCCTTGACCTAATTTCACACAACTTCGCTTCTGACTTCGCGACTTCCGTTTCCGTTAGTGCGACTTCAGATCTATCTACCTCTCCGACCTTCAGCTTATCAAGTGCGGACTTTAAAACTTCCTTATAAATTGTTGTGCTTATCTCACTATATTTAAGGATCAATCGATACATAATTATATCGAACGCAAGCTTTAGCATTTGCTCTATAGCCGCGCCTTCCTTGGCTTTATAGTTCGCATATGCAGCCTTGGCTTCGTAGCTTGTCTGTCGAATCCTTGCCAGAGATGCTCCACCATTGAATAGCGTTTGTTTTAAACTTAACGCCACAGGGCTGCCGCTAACATTCGTCGTGTTATGGAGCGTTTTAGTCCCAGGATTGCGTTTGCCATCTGTGTACTCTTCCCTGCTCTCAGTTCCATGCTCAGCGCTCACGCTACTGGTGACTTTTACATCCGGGAAACATTCTCCTCGAGCATTTGTGCCCTCGCCTAACCCTTTGAGCACCTCACTACGAAGCGACCGCAAGTCTTTGCTTTTCTCCACTGTTTCAGAAATGATCTTTCCGCAAATTTTTTCGATTTCCAGCTCTAACTCGTTTCCATTTTTTAATGCAGCACGATGCGATGCGCTTAAAACTGCTTGAACCAACTGGGTCGCCGCGTCATCGAACGTTCCCTCCGCTGGCTGGGGCGGATCGGCTAGCGTGTCACCCTCAGAATTGTTTTCACCGCCTCCCGACTCGCCTTCAGACAAGAGTTTCGGACATAAAAACACATATAGTGCCAGAGTTCCTAATAAGTACTTTCTCATACATTCCCTGCTCGTGACGGCCGCTTTGACGCGGATTTTTCCAGACCTAGTAGATAGTAGCAAAGAATAAGGCAAGCATTAAGGGGAAAAACATTTAATCCTTTACGATTGTAAAGTTAAATTGCTGCGATAAGTCTCCGGACAAGCGATGCGTTTGGGCTCCGGTTGAAGTTGTGCTGAATCCACACGAAACAAATAGAATCATAGGAGAGAGCTATTGCAACAACAATGCGCTGAGCTGCTTCATTTCATCACGGATTGAGGCCGCTTTCTCAAAATTTAGGTTCAGCGCCTCTTTTTTCATTGCAGCTTCAAGTTCATTTATTTTTTGCTGAAGGTCGTCTATGTCAAAGTCCGACAGCTTTGCTAAGTCCAGTTGCGTGTCCGCGCCTTTTCCTGTCCCTTTTATTTTGTCAACTTTCTTCAACGCAACATCCTTTTGAACAGACTGCGGCGTAATTCCGTGCTTTTCATTGTATCTCTGTTGTTTTTTCCGGCGCTGTTCCGTTTCTTCAATTGCCGCCTTCAACGAATCCGTCAGCACATCTGCATAAAAAATGACGCGCCCCTCCGCGTTTCTGGCTGCGCGCCCAATTGTTTGGATCAACGAGCGCTTTGACCGCAAGAATCCCTCCTTGTCCGCATCCAAAATCGCAACGAGGGCACATTCCGGAATGTCCAGACCCTCACGAAGCAAATTTATCCCAATTAGGACGTCAAACTCTTTTGCTCGAAGGGCGCGTATGATTTCAATGCGTTCCAATGTCTCTATTTCTGCATGTAAATATTTCGCGCGAATATCAGCTTCCAATAAATACTCCGACAATTGTTCCGCCATTTTCTTCGTAAGAACGGTCACTAACACTCGCCATCCGCGACTAATTGTCTTTTTGCATTCGTGAATAAGGTCGTCAACTTGGTGCTCGCACGGATGAATTTCGCAATAAGGGTCGAGCAACCCCGTCGGGCGAATGATCTGTTCTGCATATACGCCATTTGTTTGCGCAAGTTCCCATGGGCCGGGCGTGGCGGATACGTATAGAGTTTGCGGGCGCATCTTGTCCCATTCGTCAAAGCTAAGCGGGCGATTGTCTTTACACGATGGAAGGCGAAAACCGAACTCCGACAACACGCTTTTCCTGCGCTGATCGCCGATGTACATCGCGCCAATCTGAGGAACTGTAACGTGGCTCTCGTCTACAACAAGCAATGCGTCTTCTGGCAGGTACTCAAATAGCGTTGGCGGCGCCTCTCCTGGCTTACGACCATTAAAGTATCGAGAGTAGTTTTCTATTCCCGCACAGCTCCCGCAGGACGCTAAATTTTCCAGATCAAAACGCACGCGCTGCTCCAACCGCTGGGCCTCTAGCAACTTATTTTCGTCGCGTAGTTCATTCAGGCGCTCAACAAGATCGGCCTTTATGTTTACGAGCGCTTGTTGCAGCGTTGGCTTGGGGATCGCGTAGTGGCTGTTTGGGTAAACATGAACCGCGCCTAATTGCGAAATCTTCTCGCCCGTTAATGCGTCCACCTCAAATATATCCTCAACAACGTCGCCCCAAAAGCTTAGGCGCCAAGCTCTGTCTTCGTGATGGGACGGAAAAATTTCGATTACGTCGCCTTTGCTGCGAAATGTTCCCCTTTGCAGAAAGATATCATTACGACGATATTGCATGTCTGTGAGCTTTAAGCATAAATCATGCAGATCCACGCAATCGCCACTCGATATCCGAAACGACATTTCACTGTAGTCTTCTGGCGATCCAATGCCGTAGATGCATGAAACGCTCGCGACTACAATGACATCGCGCCTTTCCAAAAGAGCGCGTGTTGCAGCGTGCCGCATTCTATCTATTGTGTCGTTGATGCTGGCGACCTTTTCGATGTAAGTGTCGGTTCTTGGAACATACGCTTCAGGCTTGTAGTAGTCATAGTATGAAACGAAATACCCAACCGCGTTCTGGGGGAAAAAATCGGCCATCTCGGCATACAGCTGCGCGGCCAAAGTTTTGTTTGGGCTGATGATTATTGTGGGCCGCGACGTTTGGGCAATGACGTTGGCGATTGTGTATGTTTTGCCTGAACCAGTTACGCCAAGCAACACTTGGTCCTTATTTCGTTGCTCAATGCTTGAGACTAAGAACCGAATGGCTTCGGGCTGATCTCCGCTCGGGCGGAATGGGGATGTTAAACGAAACAACGACATTTATTAAGATATACAGTCAGAGCTTCACGCCCCTTGGACAACCTCCCAGAGAGTCTATAGAAATAAAGAACAGAAGGCCAGCATGTCACTTTTTCCGCAGCAGGGCCTACGCATGAGTTTTTGTATATACAGACCTAGCATGAAAGCATGGGAATCGGCAATGTCTGAAGATTATCGTTTACTCGTGATCGCATAGTTTCTGCGATTAAACCCCATGTATTTGTAAAGAATCCGGATATAGACT
>JAIRNK010000044.1 GCA_031258095.1 Holosporales bacterium | reverse complement strand
ACAAAAGAGTTCTGTGATATCTTCAAACATGGCGAGGTTTTCCTGATTTGACTTAAACTTTAGGAAGACTTTGCCATATATCCAGCATTCGTCAAGCCGCTAATCCATTATTCGCGTTATTACGAAGAATTGGCGGCTATTGAGGGGCCGCCCCAAGCGCCAGTAAGGACAAACGACTGTGACACATCCCAGCTGAAGCTCCGTTCAGCCGAGAACCCTGTGGTAATCCCAATATTTCACATGGGAGCCCTATAGAAGTCGTATCTTCCCATTATGGCGCCGAATGCGGTGCCATCACGCAGGTGGAGAGAACTCGTTGTGTAAGTAACAAATAAATGCGTTCTGAACATTTGCCCCCTCCGCCTCGTTGTTGTTTAAAAACCGAACAGCTTTTTTTCGTGCGTAGGCCTTAGTGCTCCTCTAGGGTGCGAAAAAGACCGCACATCGAATTTTTGACACAAGCAGACCTTTACACGGACCTGTGCGCAAAGTAGGCAAGACCCGGCTCCAGTTTTTTCATGCGTGGAGTCGCCCCCCCAGCAACTTGATATGTTTTATTGTAAAAATAAGTTACAATGCAACTCATGAATTTTAATAGCCCCAAGTAGCAGCGCCATTTATCTAAAAGAAAGAATGTGGCCTCGTATACGGCTGCATGCTATATTGCCGAGAGCAAGTTTGCTAAATGAAACGCTACATGGCAGATATCCTAATAAAGGGGCAAGAAGGACGGATCGAAGCGCGTTACCTTCCTCCGCGGACGCTCAAGCATCCCGTAGTCGTGATATTGCACCCGCATCCTCTCCAAGGAGGACGGATGGACAACGACGTGATCAAAGGGATTGGTGGCGCCTTTCATCGTCAGGGGTTCGGCACCCTACGTTTTAATTTTAGAGGCGTAGGAAGGTCAGAGGGGATTTATAGCGGAGGAGAAGGCGAGCTGAACGACGCCGCAACTGTTGTTGATTGGGTACAATCCTCGCAAAAGATCGCGCATAGGCTTTGGGTTGCAGGTTTTTCTTTCGGTGCATGGATCGCTATGCAGCTGCTAATGCGTCGGCCTGAAATTGAAGGTTTTGTCATCGCAAGTCCGCCAGCGCATGCGTTTGATTTCAATTTTTTAGCGCCATGTCCTGTATCTGGGCAAGTGTTATATGGAAATAAAGATTCAATTGTTCCAAAGGAGCCTGTCGACATGCTGGTGGAAAAGCTTAGAGGTCAGCGTGGAATAAAAATTGAGTACACGGTTATTGATGACGCAGACCATTCTTTCAATGGGCAACTTGACAAAATTGAAGCTGAAATCGAAAACTATTTGCAAATGTCTCTGCCAAACATCGATGAAGTTTCCGAACGCGTGGTGACGTCGTAAAACGACTAAAAAAGGACAACCTAAGGGGAGGACGTATACACATCCCATCTGACGCTCCGGGTTTATTGAGAGATCAAAGCCTTGTAGCTTCAGGACTTGTTCCCCGGAGCGTCAGTCGGGAGCCCTATGTATGCTCTGCCCTCCGCAGTTCATCTGTGTGTTGTGTACCTGTTATGCAATAGCACCTATTGTTTATGGTACTCCCCATCTACGGTTGTTCCACTCTCGGCGTCAGGAGTTGCTGTCTGCTGAGTTTGTTTGTATATTGCCTCACCAAGCTTCATTGACGATGTAGACAGAGCCGATATTGCCGCATCGATTGTCGCTTTGTTGTCGGACTTGACAGCTTCTTTCAGTGCATCAATGTCCCGTTCAATCGCATTTTTTTCGTCGGCCGAAACTTTATCTCCATATTCATTCAGAGACTTCTCCGCACTACCAATCAGCGCATCCGCGTGATTCTTCGCATCAACCAGCTCTTTTCGTTCTTTATCGGCTGCGGCATTAATCTCCGCATCTTTGATCATTTTTTGAATTTCCTCGTCCGACAGGCCACCAGAAGATTGAATCCTGATTTGCTGTTCTTTTCCTGTAGCCTTATCTTTTGCAGAAACCTGAACAATTCCATTCGCATCAATGTCAAAACTGACCTCAACTTGCGGGATGCCACGAGGTGCAGGAGGAATGCCCTCCAAATTAAATTGCCCTAGAAGCTTATTTTGCGCAGCAATCTCCCGCTCCCCCTGAAAAACACCAATAGTCACAGCTGTTTGGTTATCTGATGCTGTCGAAAATACCTGACTTTTGCGTGTCGGAATTGTCGTGTTTCGCTCAATAAGACGTGTGAAGATTCCTCCAAGCGTCTCGATCCCCAGCGATAGTGGCGTAATATCCAGCAACAGCACATCAGTTACATCCCCTTTCAACACCGCGCCCTGAACAGCAGCTCCGACAGCAACGACTTCATCTGGGTTTACGCCACGGTGCGGCTCTTTTTTGAAGAAGTCTTTGACGGTCTCAAGCACTTTGGGCATACGAGTCATCCCGCCGACCATGATAACCTCGGATACGTCGCTGGCTGCAATCCCAGCATCCTTCAACGCTGCCCGACACGGCTCAATCGTCCGTTGGATCAGGTCATCAACCAAAGACTCGAATTTTGCGCGCGTCAGCGTCATTTGCAAATGTTTCGGCCCGCTTGCATCCGCGGTGATAAACGGCAGGTTTATTTCCGTCTGCATCGAGGAGGATAGCTCAATTTTCGCTTTTTCCGCCGCATCTTTTAGGCGCTGAAGGGCCATTTTATCTTTGCGTAAATCGATGCGATTCTCTTTCATAAAAGAGTCTGTGATGTAGTCAATTATCCTTGCATCAAAGTCTTCGCCACCAAGGAATGTGTCTCCGTTCGTCGATTTCACCTCGAACACGCCGTCAGATATCTCCAGCACGGAAACGTCAAACGTTCCACCACCAAGGTCATAGACGACAACGGTCCCGCTTTTCTTTTTTTCCAGGCCATAGGCTAACGCTGCTGCCGTGGGCTCATTTATGATGCGCAAGACGTCTAATCCCGCGATTTTCCCGGCGTCTTTCGTTGCCTGGCGCTGCGAGTCATTAAAATACGCTGGGACAGTGATGACAGCCTCTGTAACTTTTTCGCCCAAGTGTGCTTCGGCGGTTTCCTTCATCTTCTGCAAAATAAACGCGCTAACTTGACTTGGGCTATAGTCCGTTCCACCAACGTTGACCCATGCGTCGCCAGCTGAGTTTGCTTTAATTTTATACGGCACTAAGCCTATGTCTCGCTGGGTCATGGGGTCGTCGAACCGGCGTCCAATTAGCCTTTTTATTGCAAACAACGTTCCCTCGGGATTTGTTACAGCTTGGCGTTTCGCCGGACTTCCAACAATTCGCTCGCCTGACGATAAAAGCCCTACGATTGATGGTGTTGTTCTCATCCCTTCTGAATTTTCAATCACTTTAGGAGTACTTCCTTCCATGACGGCAACGCAAGAGTTTGTCGTCCCTAAATCAATTCCTATAACTTTTGCCATAACCACCTCTCCTTACCTGTTGTCGTTTTACGGTCTTCTAGCAGCCGTCGCTATGTTCTGCTAACAGTATGTGAGATGTATTGTAAAAATGCAAGCACGATAAGCCCATGCGCAACAAAATCGGAGGGAAGAAAAGGCTGGAAGCTAGGCCTGAGCGCCTTTTAACAAACTTCGGATTGACGGGGCAGGAGCACATCCGCAAAACAATACGTTGTAAACTGCGTCTATTACCGGTGTTTGAATGCCAAAATTGCGAGCCATGAAATATGCTGGCCGAACAGAATAAAAACCCTCCGAGCGAATTGTTCGAGAAAGAGCCTCGATCGATTCGCCCTGCCCCACCCTAATGCCAAACGTCTTATTCCTTGATTCATCGCAGAAGCACGTCATTGACATGTCGGCAATACCACCAAGTCCTAACAACGTGGTCGCCGCTCCGCCACATTTTTGCACGAATGCAATTATTTCAGACAACCCCAGATCGAATATGACCGCCTTTGTGTTTTGCCCCATATCTAGGCCCGAGATAAAACCGCAAGCAATGGCCAGTACATTTTTAAGAGCACCTGCCACCTGCGTTCCAACCACGTCACGATTCATGTAAACCCTAAAGGATGAAGAGTTTATCAACGCGGCAACATCCCTCCCAACATTTACATCAAACGAAGATAACGTCGCCGCCGCAAACTCTCCACGAGCCACCTCGTTGGCAAAGTTCGGCCCAGAGAGCGCACAAAACTGGTTTTCAAACACAGTCTGAAGCTCTTCAGAAATCAGCCGCCCTTGCTGTTTAGATTGGTCCCAGACCAACCCCTTTGAGCAAATAACGATAGGTATAGAATGATGAATTAGCGATTTTAACTCTTGCGCCGTCGCTGCCGTATACGGCACCGGAATAGCCCAAAAGACAGCCTCTGCACCACTCATCACCTGAAACAGCTCATCATAAGCCGCCGTTCCTTCGCTTATTCGATCGAAGCATGGGCCGATGTCTAGTTTTTCGGGGAATTCAACATTTAAGACTTCGCTGCGTCGCGCACTTTGTAGAGCCTTTTTTTCGTCCGGAAATTTCGGCAACAGCGTGACATGACACCCGGCCCTATTAAGAGCTAGTCCCAGCGCAGTCCCCCACGCTCCAGTCCCGACCACTACAACGCGACGACTTGCCATGTTACACGACCCCTTCTACATCACTCATAGCGATAGATATCACTTAGTCGAAAACTTTAGCAATCTTCTTGCCAATTTTCTTGAAGACACGAAGCACTTTTCCAAAGAAGGACTTTTCCTTATGCTTTTTCACGTGCGGCTCATCAGAGGGCCCAACAAATATCCCCTGACGATTTGCTGCTGCCCCCTCATCACCTGCAATCGTGCCATTCGACGCAACAGCGGCGGCAGAAGGCTCCTGACTAGCGACGACGTCATTTTTATTGGGATGCACTGCTTGCGATTCGCTCTGATCGTCGCGCGCCTCATCCTTCGTTGCCTCATCCTGGTGCGCATGCTTTTTTCTTTCCTTTTCCAGCTCTTTTTGCCGTTTTTTCTCGTGTTTTTTCTTTTTATCTGTGTTTTTTTGATTGTCTTTAACCATTTTCTTCAATTCATCGTCTTCGTCAATTCTTATGGCGACAAAACGGTCGAACTTATCACGCTTCACGCGTATGGTCAGATAACGCTTCCCCGAGTCGAGCGCCTTAAGCACTGCGTCCCTAAAGTCTCGAGCAAACAGCACTGGAATTCGATTCACCTCTGTGAGGAAATCCCCACTCGTAATCCCCGCCTCTTCTGCCGCGCTGTCTGGCTTGACATTTAAGACCCCCACGCCCTTTTCCTCACTGCCTTTTGAGGAATCCGCCAGCGTCATGCCAAGAATGCTTATTGGCTTGTTATCAGCAGGAGCACCGTCTAGCGATGCATTGCCGTTTATAATGTCGAAGTCCCCAAGTTTCACATCAATTGAAAACTCTTTGAATTCGTCCCCACCGACTTTTCTCAAAACAACAACCTTATGCGTTGTATCCACACGTGCGTCACCAACCGCGCGCGACAGCTTCGACTTGCCGGATACCTCAATGTCATCGAATTTTACAATGATATCGCCATCCCTAATACCAGCTTTGCTCGCTGGCCCATCAGGTTCTACACGCGCGACAATCGCCCCATTTTTATACTTCTTTAAGCCGAGTCCTTCTGCCATATCCTTGTCGAAATCCTGAACCGATACGCCCAGTGCGCCATGCCGGACTCGCTTGTCGTCTATTAATTGAGACACAATACGACGAGCGTTGTTTGACGGAATGGCGAACCCAATGCCGACATTTCCACCTGATGGCGTAATGATGACAGTGTTTATTCCAATAACCTCTCCATGCACGTTCACAAGGCACCCCCCAGAGTTGCCTTGGTTTATTTGAGCACTGTGCTGGAGGAAATCGTCCGAAAGCGAGTGCCCGGAATTTGGAATATCTCGGCTCGTTGCAGAAACAATTCCGTGGGTTACTGTGTTGCCTAAACCGAACGGATTTCCTATAGCAAGAACCCATTGACCAACGTCTGCCTTGGACGAATCGCCCCACTTAAGCGGAACAATCATATGCCGTGCCTCCTTAGATACATCTTTTAGATCAATTTTCAGTACGGCCAAATCTGTGCGCGGATCGGTGCCGTGAACAACAGCGGGAAGCTCGGTTTTGTCGCTAAGAAGGATTTTTACTTTCACGACATTTTCTACGATGTGGTTGTTGGTGGCGACGTAGGCATATTCATCGTTTACATGTATGAAGAAACCAGATCCGCCGACGCTTACACGCCTAGGCTGGGCATTAGCCCCAGAAAAATTTCTAAAAAAATCTTCGAACGGGCTACCGTGAAAATTTCGTCCAAATTGTTCTATCCGCTCATCGGGCTTTTGCGTTTGAACAGCGACGATACTGACAACGCTGTTTGTTATACGCGCAACAACTTCGGAGAAACCGTGTTTCAAAAAGTCATCGCAACACTTTTTACAGGCTCCACAGCATTTATCCTCATGAGGAGCATTTTTGTCACAAGAAGCAGGTTCATCAGAAGCGTCGGGTTCCGCATCATTTTCCTCAGATGTTGCTGACTCATTATCCGATGGCGTGTCAGGAGCTTCGACTATCTCAACATCAGACACCAGTGTCATATCGTCGGCGCCAGTTACTGCACCTGGAACAAAAGTCCCGAGAAGAAGAAAACCAAGAATTCTTTTTAGTGACGACATAGCCTCTCCAACCTCTATCCAAAACCTAACGACCTAGCAAATGCGAACGAAACAGGACAACGGCTGTTTCATACTAACGAGTATAACAAGAACGCGTAAACACATTATAAAAAAACGCTTAAAAGTTCGAGTACAATCGCCTTGCAATGATGTTAAAGTTTGCAATCTTTCGAGAAAAAAGTCCCGACAAGCGCAGCTACCAACGCGCCACTGAACTGCGCAAGCGCAAACAGCAAAAGCTGCGATAACGCCCAACCACCATGAAAAATGGCTACACCAAAGCTCCGAGCAACGTTCAAAGAAGCGTTTGTCACAGGAATTAAAAACATTAACAATACAGCTAACGTTCCCCCAATCGCGATCGGAGCAAACCCTTCAGGAACAGACTTTGTCGTCGCAAGCAGAATGACGAGAACCAGGACAAATGTTCCAACAGCCTCCCCTAAAAATCCCGACAAAAAGGAACAACTGGTCGGGGAATGCTCTCCTCCCATGCCAGTCAGCGCTAATCCAGCCGAAACATCCACGTGTGGCGCGCCGCTAGCAATTACGTATAGAACAAGCCCCGCAAGCATTGCCCCGAGCATCTGAAACAACACGTATCCGCCAACGTCCTTAGAGGGAAAACGCTTCGCAAGACACAGCCCAAACGTTACCGCCGGGTTTAAATGGCATCCAGAGATCCCGCCAAAAATATACGCGCACGCTGTTAGCGTGACTCCAAAAGCCAAGCTTACGCCCAACCAACCAATCTGCCCTCCCGACAAAACAGCGCTGCCGCAGCCCAAGAAAACAAGAAGAAATGTTCCAACCAACTCTGCCGCGTACTTGTTGCATCCGCACATGACGAAACCTCAATGAACAAAACTGCACTCCCAACAATGAAATGTTGGCATGTTTTCAGCGAAATATAAATGATAAAAACCGCGTGTTTTTTAATCACTTTGTAACAACTCATCTACACGCTGATATTGACATCCAAATGCCCGTCGTTAAAGTGCACACTCACCACGCTCTGCCCAACCTGACATGCGTGCAAAAGGTCTTCGGTATGTTTGATGGGAACCCCGGCCAGATTCGTCATCAAGCAAAAACCGCGCTCAAGAGTCGTCTGATAGGAACTGTTTTGCAATCTGTCAGCAACATTTTTCAATTGGAACACGACAGAATCAACCTTTGTCCGCAAGCCTCTGACCATTGCTTGCCCCACCAAAGGAAGGCGCACTTTTGCGGCATCTATAATGCTTCTAGGGATTGGCACTCTTGTCCGCTCCAAGTGCAGCGACTTGCTTTTGGTAAAGATTTGTAGGCCCCTGGACAATCGTTCCGCATAATCATCAAGACGCATTTCTTTTTGAGTTAGCAGATTCTCGAACTTGGGTAATCGGCGCGTCTGCAGCTGCAGGCTCATGGATTCTTGCTTGCGAACAAGTGCATTAGCCAAACGTTGTGCGAGGGCATTCACGTCGTTAACGATTTGCGTCCGTAGCGGAGTAGCCATTTCCGCAGCGGCCGTGGGCGTTGGGGCGCGAACATCTGCCGCATAATCAATCAGCGTTGTGTCGGTCTCGTGTCCGACGGCGGATATCAATGGAATTTTGCTGTGAGCTGCTGCGCGAACGACGCACTCTTCGTTAAAGGGCCACAGGTCTTCTATTGATCCGCCTCCCCTTGCAACAATGATTACGTCAGGTTTGACTTCTAATTGCTCCATACCCACAATGGCAGCCGCAATTTCTTCAGCAGCAGTCGCTCCCTGGACGGCGACAGGCCAAAGCACAATTCTACAAGGGTATCGGTCAGACACCCGGTGTTTTATATCTTGAAAGACAGCCCCCGTTGGAGACGTTACTACGCCGATTATTTGGGGAAATTTTGGCAATGGCCGTTTGTTATCAAAGAGCCCTTCAGCCAGTAGCTTCTGCTTTCTTTCTTGCAGGAGTTTCAAAAGCGCCCCTTGCCCTGTCGATTCAGCATTTGAAACAATTACTTGATAGTTGGAGCGTCCCGGATATGTCGTAATCCTCCCGACGACGACAATTTCCAGTCCGTCAACCAATGCGACAGCGGTTTGCGTTCCACGCCAACAAATAGCATTCAACACAGCATCTTGAGCGGGGTCTTTCAACGAAAAGTACGTGTGCCCAGACGAATGCTTTTTCAGGCCAGAGATCTCCCCACGCACCTTTACACTAGGGAACGCCGTCTCCACACTGCGTTTTATCCGCTGAGAAACCTCATGTACGGATAGAATTTCTGGCGCGGGTTTTTCGTCAAAAAGGGATGGCATGCTACGACTTGATCATTTTGGGAACGGCAATCCATTGGTCGACGACATCTGGAACATTATCCAATATCTTCATGCATACATTGCGTTCTGTTACACGATCCTCTCTCTCGGGCATGGACGGCGAGTCATTGTTTAGCTGTATGTCTGAAACGTCCACGGATTGAAGCTGGTCTATCCAGGACATGATGCCCTCCAGTTCAGACGCAATATAGGGAATCTCGTCGTCCGCTATACGTATTTTTGCAAGCCTGGCTACACTTTTCACAGTTTTGTTCGAAATCACGGCACTTCTTGTTTGTTAGGTCCCACACCGTCGCATGATAACGCGTCATCAGGGAAATATGAACATTATGTGTTGTCGACAGTACATTTGAAGCCAGTTCATCAGCATACAGATCTACGCAAAAGCCACCCATCTCATCTTATAAATAAATAGGATTGTGCGTAATCGGCTATTTTAGCACAATTCGTTCGAGACCAAGCGGGATTGGGCGTTATAGCATTCCTGCGTTTTCTTCTGACCCAGGGAGGGTGTTTATGTTCAGAAAATTGGCGTGTTTACTTGCAATCTGTGTGAATTTTGGAACGGGGTGGTGTTCTCAAGCGGCAAATGACGGGCCAGAAGACCCCAGACCACAACGAATTGCGACAGTGCAAAATCGATACGACTTTACCGGCGTCAATGTCCATCCGAAAATACCCGCCTGGCCCGTCAGTACAGGGCGTCCTTCGTTTATACAAACAGTAGCAAATGGTTTGGCTTTGTTTGCCATTGATCTGTCGCAGCATCAAAGTACCTACGGTGCATCATTGCATGTATATACACATTTTGGGTGGAATGGTAAAATAGGGTATACAAAGACACGTGATGGGCGAGCGACACTCGCACGAGAGATTATCAAAAGAGAACATGATGTACTTGTACTTAACGAGTATCTGACAAATTTGAGTGAGTTCGTTTTCGGGCTATCAACGGTCTGTCACAGCGGAACGATCCGAGATATTACATTCGAAGAAGATGGTAGTCGTGTGCGTGCAGTGGTTATTCTGCGCCTCCCGAATAAACATGACGTTATAAGATTCTGCAATGGAGCTCCGTCATCCAGATATCAAGCGAATGCATTTACTGTGGTGTTTGAGATTGAAGGCTGGAATCTGCCTATAATCACGCTCTATCCAATCCCCGACGGCGCCACTATGCAGGAGCTCAGTGATGAGGAGAGGATCGTTTGGGAAAGGGCCGCGACGATATAAGCCCTCATAAAACAGTTACCCCAATGATTGCGACAAGCACGCATATTTGGTACGGATGTGTGTTTGTTCACGTGGAGTCGGGGAAAGAATGACTGCGTATTTGCAGAGTTGCGCCAAGCGGGTGTTTGCATCGATTGGCCTATTGGCGCTGTTAGCTGCGTGTACGCATGTGCGAAAGGTCGAACAACCAACCGTCGACATCGCTGATGTGCAAGCGCGCTGAAAAGCCGGGGCCAAGCTTATTGAGCACTGTTCAAGCAAGGAAGTTGAACTAATTTTGAGCAAAGGCGTGAAAGACGTTTCCGCTTATTGGAGCAAGACGCCGCTTTCGGCCGCAGCGCAGTGTGGAGGGGAATATCGTTTCGAACGCGGACAGATGCCGCCCCAGGAGGAGTTTGTAAAAATAGCGAAAATCCTACTTGAGCACGGAGCCACGGTGAACACAAAGGAAAAGTACGGGAGCACGCCTCTCACGTGGGCGGTGGACGCAGGGTGTAAAGAGATGGTCGAGCTTTTGATTGAACATGGCGCAAAAATTCATTGGACGAAAGAATCTCCTTACGATCGGGACCCGCCAATATATATTGCGAGGGAAAAGAAGTTTGAGGAAATTCAGCGAATTCTGGAGAAGGCGTTGCACAAGAGGCTAAATTCTTGTTAGTGTTGGCGAGCGCAGTTTTAAGGCCCGTGACAAATGGACGATAAAATTTCGATAACAATGAAGATTCTGCCGAATGGAGCCGGTCTGCCGTACAGTTTTTACGCAACGCCGCAGAGTGCGGGCATGGATGTTTTCGCTGCGATTGACGCCCCACAAACGCTCGCTCCGCTAGAAAGGGTGTTGGTGCCACTGGGTTTGGCGATTGCGCTACCGGATGGTGTTGAAGCACAAGTTCGCTCAAGGTCGGGACTAGCGCTCAAGCACGGGGTGTGTGTGCTAAATTCGCCGGGGACGATTGACCCAGACTATCGTGGCGAAATTGGCGCAATCTTAATAAATCTTGGCGCAGAACCATTTTTAATTGAGCGCGGCGCACGCATTGCCCAGATTGTGTTCGCGAAATTCATTCGTGTCGAGCCAGATGTCGTAGACACGCTCCCAAGCACCACCCGCGGAGCAGGTGGTTTTGGATCGACAGGTTAGGCTTCCGAAGCAACAGCAAGCGTTTTACTATGCGCGCCCTGCAGAGTAATCTCCAAAGTTATAGCTTGTTCCGTTGTACTTTAACAAGAAGCTGGTTAGTTCATTTTTTGTCGAAACTGCCATGGTTTGCACAGCAACTAGATCTGAACTAATAGCTGTAATCGAAGATTGTATCGACTGAATCGCATTGTTTTGTGTCTGTAACAACTGCTGAACAGATTGCAATAGGTTGTCGCTTTCAGACGAACCATCCTGCAACTGATCCAATACTGATTGGATATTGTACGACTCCAATGTACCGACTTGCGCTTGTATTGCTGTCAAAGAGTTTTGCAGCGCCGTTAACGTGCCAGCTTGCGTGTCTACAGTAGTTTTCAATTGTCCAACCTGCGTGTTCAGCGTCCCCAGACGACCGTCCACCGTAGCTGTGTCATTCCTTGCTTCGGTGATTTTGTCATCTAACTCTGCAATACTCGCGTTAAAACGCCCCTCGACATCCCCAATTTGTGCAAGCAAAGCAGCTCGTTGCTGCGCGGAAAAAGTTTCTTCCGATTGAATACGCGCTTGCAGTTGCTCTTCTTTTTCCGTAATAAGCGCGTTTATTCCGTCAGCATTGTTTGTAATCTGCGTCTCAACGTCGCCTTTCTCTTCAGCGATTTTTGCGAGCAACTCGTCTTTGAGTGCGTCAATGTCTTCTGCTACTTTGTTGGAGAGAGTGGTCACGCGTCCGTCCACCGTTGTAATACGACCATCCACCGTTGTAACGCGTCCGTCCACCGTCGTAATACGACCATCCACGTCATATGTGCTTCCCTGCAATTCGTCCTTAGTGGAGTTAATCAGTTCGCTAAGCTCCTCTCTTAGAGCTTGAATGCTATCTGTCATTGCGTCGTTCGTAGCCGCCGCCTCCAGCTTTATATTTTGTTGAGCCAATAGTTCATTCACGTTCGCCATTAAATCGTTATTTGATTGAGAACTCGCAGACGATATATCACCACTGAGCTCCAGTTTTAGAGCATTTAGCTTTGCTGTTAAGAAGTTCTTGGTATCCGTGATTTGTTTATTCATTGTGTCAACAAAGTCTATGCCTTCAATAGACTCAACTTTACCGAGCAATGTATCATATGAAGCCTTTAGATCTGCCAATTCAGACGCTACGGCCCCAATTGCTTCTTCACTTTGAGATTTATTCCCGGAAACCGCGCTATTCAAATCATTAATTTGCGAAAGCACGGTTGGGGTCTCGCCGTCAAATGCGCCTAAGCGTGCTCTGATCTCTTGTATGCGAGAGTCAACGCTGTCCCCTAGATTTTGTACGCTGGCTTTTATTTCCCCGTCATCCTCGTCAACCTTCGTCTTTAGTTCAGATAGCCCACTTTCGATGTTGCCAATCTTTTCGTCTGCGACTGCTTGACGTTCACGTCCTTGCGATGCCGCAGTATTTAGTGTGGCAATTGATTCGTCGAATTTTTGTGATTCCAATGCCGTAACTCTTTCGCTCAAACGCAGTTCTAGACTGCTCATGCTTTCGGATATTTCTGCTTTTGTAGAGGATATTTCGCTGGATATGAACTGATCTCTGCTAGAATCGCCTGCTTCCTGAGCCGACAGTCTAGAGTTCACAGACTCAATCGCAGATTCGAGTTCTGCAATTTGCGTTAATAACGTTTTTCCACGTTCGCCTTGCCCTATCGTGTCCTCAACCCCTCCAATGCGTTGAGCCAGTCCCGCAACATTTACGTTTGTATCGTTCTGATCGCTTTGTACGGAACTTATTAGCCTATGTATCTCTTGATCTTCAGCGCGCAAAGCTTCAAAGTTGGCGTCAGTCGCACTTATTAGCGACCTGATTTCAGCAAGATCAGATGCAGTGCGAACAGCAAATGCCTCGCGAGCGCTTTCCTCCTGATTGATTTCGGTCGTTACTCTCTGGTCTAGTTGCTGTATCTGTAGGTTAAGCTGCTCTTTAAATGTATCAACTGTAGTCGACAACGCCGATATATCTCGATTTACAGACGCAACTAGATCGCTATTACCTTGATCGGGCGCACTGCTTGTTTGGGGGTGTGTTTCCTCAAGTGTTTTTAAGCGCTCTTTTATGCTGGTAATGTGCCCGTTTAGAGTTCCCATTTGATTTGCCGAGTCTAACACGATTGAATCAATCCTCGAAGACAATGCACCCTGGACAGAACTAATGGTGCTGTTGAAGTTAGCAATACCGGTTTGTATTGTTGAGAGTTGTGTTCCATGTGACGTCACAAGTGTTTGCAAGTCATGAATACTCTGAGATAAGGACGACACCTCTGCCACCTTGCCTTCACACTCAGCTAGTCGACTCTGCACGTTGCCAATTAACGCTTCGACTTCTTGGCCGATCAATGTCCTAAACTGAATAATCATGCGCTTGGATGTTTCTTCATCGTCAACCTTTGCGTTTACACTGTCCCGGACCAATTGCTCAATTGCCTTCAAGTGTTCAACGTCTTCGGGGGTTATGAGGCCCAGAACATCGGATAACTCAGAAATCCGGGATGCATTCTCCTGAATACGGGATACGTTTTCTGATATCCGTCCAAAAACTTTTGTAAATTCGCTGTCGACTACTCCATGCACATTCTCGTCAAAAGTATGCGTTATCTCGACCACCTTTGCCCCTAAATGAGTAATTAAGTCGGTGAAATTAAGCGGACTCCCCGGGGCCGACGGAAGTAAATCTCTAAAAACATCGTGGGTCGTTAGATTCATTGGATCCCCAAGAAAAGCCTCAAATGCCGCAATTCTCGCCTTGTTAAGATCAGACTGCTGTATAAACACTTGAAGGCGGTTCTCTGTCCCCGTGATTGACGGATTTTTCTTTGATGAACCGTCTGCCTCTGTTGGAGCCAACACGTGCGTCAATTGAAGGACATTGCTCTCTATTTTGCTAAACCTTTCTACGACGGCTTTCCTAAAACTATTCAACATTCCTTCGGTGTCCGAGCGTGTTTCGGCCCTTGACGCCTGGCACCTATCTTCCAGCTCTGCAAGTACTCCCCGGTTCGATGCACTTATTTGCTCGCTCACCTCTCCACCAAGTGAGTCAATTTTGCGACGATGTTCCGTTAGTGTGTTCTCCATCTCGTCGAGTCGCTCCCCTTGGCGCTTTATTGAAGTCTTGTTCGTTATGGCTGTATCTCGTACGGGGCCGATTTCGTCTGTCTTTTTCAATACATTTTGATATTTCGATTCAAACTCTGAGATTTGAATGCCTAGCTGTCTTAGCCTGGTATCAATCTCCTGCCGATAAGCACTCGCATCGTGCATCATCCTGGGAAATTCTGATACGCAGAACTCATCGTCCCACGCATGACTCCTTCTGCTAGGCCCAAAATCACCAAAATGTACACTAGTGGCACTGTCGACACTGTCGGCGTCCGATAGCACTGCATCAGGATCGACCGCGGGTAACCCGTCACTGGCAAAAGACGCGCCCAACAACAATGAATTAAGTGATGTATGCATGCATAGTTTTTTGGTGAACGTCATGGTGCCTCCGAGTGAAAAATGCTGAGTGAGCCGTGGTGAGTGCGCTCAAAAGAGCGAGACACTACTTAAAGCCTCAATAAATATTTATGTTTTAAACACTAAATGTCTCATGTCTCTGCTCTAGTATATGGCTGGACGAGTTAAGAAAATCTTAAGTGTAGACGAATAAAATGCCATCGGAAATTATTGAGAATAACGCCTTTGCCGCGGCCGAGCACAAATTAAAGGAAATGTCAAAGATGCGACGCTTTTGGAGAAATTTTTATGCGGCTCTGTCTCCAACAAATGCAAACCGTTCGCAGTAAAAGAAAACTTTGTACTTTATGTGGGCTTTTTTTCTTGTTGCGACCAATGTTTTTACTTTAATAGGCTTAGCCATGGATAGAACAACACTTCGGCTAAAAACGAAGGTGGTTGGGGCAAGCGGAAACATCCGTTTGATTAGTCCCTTTCAGCGTTTACACGTTTGCCTGTAAAACGCGCTTTTTCACGAAATTTAGTATGAACACGAATTCTGCGTCCTTCTTATAAGACGTAAGGCTGTTATCGAAATTTAAGGAGGTTGTGATGTTGAAAGTTATAGAATCGTCACCAGTTTTAGCTGTGAGCGTGCAACAAGCCAAAAAGTATTTGCGCGTGGAACATGACGAAGACGATCGGCAAATCAAGTCACTGATTGAAGCTGCGACGTCGTTTGTTGAGCAAGAAATTGGGCAAAGTTTGCTGACCAAAATTTTGAAGAAAACCGGGCGCGCAACCGTAACAAAGGACGGACTCAGCCGCGTTGACTTGCGCTATCCGCCAGTTAACAAGGTTATCTCCGTTAGTGAAATATGGAACCAGACAGATGTTCGCCCGGTACGACGATATGTCATTGAATGGGAAAGAAGCATTCCGTCTGTGCTTATGGTGTCGTCAGCAAAAACATTTGAAGTGGTTTACCAAAGTGGCTTTGGAGACAAGGCATCGGAACTCCCAGCGTCCATCAAGCAAGCGATATTAATGTTGGTATCGGACATGTACGACAAGCGAGACAGCTGCGCAGCAATAAGTTCAGCAGCAAAGCTCCTGCTCGCGCCATATAAAGTGCAAGATTTCATATAGCCAAAGAATAATGAGGAGGCTTCTGTGATTAGTGCAGCATTATTAAACAAACGAATTACGTTAATACTTAAGCAAAGCTTTGCAGACGATAGTGGAAAGATGGCCGTGCAAGAAGTTTTTTCCATCCCCTGCTGGGCGTGCATGGAGCCTGTTCACAGATTTCCGCCAAAGTCTCAATTGGTCAGCTCCGGCCGAAATACAATCATGCCAACGTTTAAGGTATATGTGCGCGCAATCCCGGAGCCTAGCGAAGACGGTCAGGACGGAGATCGACACACAAAAGTAAACGCGCTACGCTGGAATCGTAAGGAATACGAGTTGCTTTGTCCCTTCTCAATCTCGGACAAAGCAGGACGTTTTTGGGAAGCCTTATGCATTGAGGGGGGAAAATAATGGTGGACTTTGGTGTTTTGTCTGCAATTAGGAACTTAATTCGTTCTGAAAAAGTGGGCAACAATTACGGATTATCTCCGAAAAGCGTGTATATAATGGAACCAGAAGTCGCCCCCAGCGATTGGCCTGCGATATTTTTGGAGTTGGAAGAATCGTGGAGCATGGCACAAAGGCCCGGTGTAGGTTCTGTGTCTCTGAAAATTTCCGTTTTAAGCAATAGTAGCGATGGCGTTGATGCGTTAGACATTGCAACGCAAGTGCGCCATTTGATTGACGGAGCGTCCTTTGAGGTGGACGATTCATACGAAGCAACGCTTAGAATGAAGTCTAGCGTCATGGACATGAAAAAAGTGGCATCAGCCCCGCGCAAAGTCGAACAGTTTTATGAAGCGTTCGTTCAACGCATTACGTTGGAGCGGTTGGAAGACTCTGCAACATAGGAACCCCGCTTGTTACAACGATAAAAATATACCTATAATTGAACGAGGTATTTATCGTTTTTCGGGGGCGATTGTGAAGTTGTGGAGAGTGTTTACAGCGGCTTGCTGTTGTATAGGTGTGGGAGAGTGCTCCGACGCGTTGTCTGTGATAGAGCGGCCTGACGTGGTGCCCGACGGCTCTGAGGTGTCGCGCAGTGACAGTTCCGACGGCTCAGTGGTTAATTTGGAGGAACGTGTTGATCAGTTATGCCGTCAAGTTAGCATATTGGGAAGTCAAACTGACACATTTGGAGGTCAAGTTGCTCAGCAAGAATCACGGATATTGCGTTTAAGAGCGGTCGTCCTATCAGTAGAGGAAGCAATAGAGGAAGAAGGAAGCGCAATTGATCGACAAGTGGCGGCACTTGATCAACGAGTGGCGGCACTTGATGACATGTGTCGAAGCTTATTCCATGCACTAGGTGTGCGCCTGGAGGATGTAGCCACACGTGTCGAAGGATTGACGACGCGCTTTGATGACCTAATCTCGCAAATAAACGCAATTCAAGAGGAACAGAATCGTTTCAGGACGTTTGGAGAAGAAACGGAGACAGACTTTGATCAGCTAAACGGTGTTCTGGAAAAGATAGACGTCGCCGTTCGAAACTCCCATGCAACCGAGGCAGATTTATATAGGCAAGTGGAAGAATTAAGACAGCAAATAGATGCTTTAAATGCGCAATTGCGTCAGCAAACGGGGCTCCCGGGACCAGTGCTTGAGCAATCAACGTCTAACTACGACTGCTAATTGCAAAAAGAGTGCGATTTTTTGTGTGAACTGGGCAGGGCACCTTGCGAGCTCAGCGGGAATGTACTCCAATGAAACCATTCGAGACAGCATTTTTAGGGGAATAATATGAGTTGGAGCAGAATGTTTATTGCAGGGTGTTGTTGCGTTAGCATGCTGGAGTGCGCTGTTCAAACAGCAAATATTGGGGGGCCAAATATAGGGGCTTGTCTGACAAAAACAGTGGCACGCTCTATGTTGAAAAGTATCATCGTCCCTCCCCCTTCCAACGTCGGAAAAATAGGTCACTGCCCGATATTTCAAAACATATTTTGCATCAATGGCGACAAGTGCGAACGTTTCGTCGATGAAAAGGAACGTCAAAAGGGATTGGAATATCTCGGCACAATAACTACGCAAAATATGACAGATTCCGATTGGCCCAGGTTGAATGGAATAAATCCGATTGACATTTGTCCACATGCTCGCTTCGCCCGTGCAAATTTGCCTTTTATTCCGTAGTGAACAGGTCGCGCAATGTTCTGATACGGATTGACGTTTTTTCGCCAACATTGACGCCACGCAGAGCTTGCACACCGAGTAGCGGCTTCACGCCCCCCCGACGTTTTCGCGAACGACCGCTACCACAACATCCCGAGTATTGTCTCACATGTACCTAGCCAAAGGCCAGCAGTTCTAAACCAGCATATATTCATTAAATATTCACTAACACACGGAGTTGATCTATTCTCCCAAAAATGTGATCATGAAACGTGGAAAATCAACACTTTAATAAAGCGTTAGGGGACGATGGCGGTCAACGATTACCGGACAATAAAGCTACCTGGCCGCAGCGCAATGAAAATGCCCATAATTGGTGTTAGGAAAAACAATGAATTATCCGGTATTTCGAAAGCTACGCAAGAATGGACATTGGAAATCGGCGAAATATTCGGAGATCACAAAATCCACGATACAGAGGAAACCCTTGGAAACCATGCGGAATTGTACAGTTTTGCCTACAACACGGAAAGAGAAACCGTCGGCCATTCGGTGAACCCAATGATCGCCAACGCTGCAACACGCTTTTCAGACCTAGCGGTAATTATTCAAAACGCCTCATATGCTCCCGTACTAGAGCAGTACATGAACAATGGAACAATGATTCCATATGTAAATATTCATAGGTGGGGATGGATTAACAATTCGCTGGTGGAGCTTGAAATTAGAGAGTTCAGAATTTGCTATGTTACTCAATTCAGACAGATTTTAGATTATTTAACACTTTTTATTCGTCCGATAGAAAGAAGTGAATGTTTCTCCGTTTATTCACAAGATGGCTCTAAAGTCGGAGAAACGGCTAGCTCTATTGTGAATGCTGAAACGGGAACCCAGGCGCTTGAGTAGAGGAAGTTATGTCAATTGATCAATACGATTTCATCGAATGTCCAGGAGCAAGCGGAGTTAGGATTCCATGCGTCAAACGAACTGACGGCAGAGAGGATGACACCACTGGCGTGAGAGTGCCGGATTGGCTTGTTCATATAGAAAATTCAGATGTGTATTGTGCGCTGGAAGATTTTCCCGACCCCGGATACACGGAGTTATTTGGTTGGTATTGTGAGTCGTCTCGGCACGTCACAGGTAATTCAAGCAATAGCCTGTATACATCTGGGACACTGTGGCACTCCGACGTTTTCCTGGTAACGCAAAACGCGGCCCATAACCACAATATCAATAAGTGGATCGCCGCTGGAGACATTACGGCCTCTGTCAAAATCATCAGACTATCGCGCGTAAACGGAGCAATTGAGCCGGTACAAACCCTTTTGTTCGAAGTAATTCACTGGACCGGCATGCATGCATATTTAGACTGGAGCATTGCGCGCTTTACCGCGTGCCGACGAACTAACACCGTGAGGGGCTTCCCGCAAGATGGGTCGGCGCCGGCAGGACACGCAGAGTGCACGACTAACTATGTAGATAATACTGTTGAAGGCGGGTAGTAGGTAACGCGAGAACATGTATACACATCCCATCTGACGTTCCGGGTTTCTTGAGAGATCAAAGCCTTATAACATCAAGACTTGTTCCCCGGAGTGTCAGCCGGGAGCCATATATTCGTTATGCATGAGGTGCTCTTAACGGCAGGCATTGCGTATCCGCTATTCCCCAGGACTGGACATGTTATCGATGAATTCTTGTATATCGGCGTTTGTTATTAACGCGAATAATGGATTAAACCAATGTGTTGCAAACACCTTTTATCTGCGGTTTGTCGTCAGTTAATTGATACCCCACCAAAGTGCTAAGAATATGCGTAAACGCATTGATGAC
>JAIRNK010000048.1 GCA_031258095.1 Holosporales bacterium | reverse complement strand
ATTTTATACAGGGCTCCCATGTGAAATGTTGGGATTACCACAGGGGTCCCGGCTGAACGGGGCTTCAGCTGGGATGTGTCACAGTCGTTCGTCCTTACTGGCGCTTGGGTTTTGTTCCCGGCAATTCAAATTGGATGAGTATACGTATCCCCTCTAACGTTCCGGGTTTTATTGAAGCTCAACGCATTGTAAAACTACAAAAATCCCCCCGTAACGTCAGTCGGGAGCCTAGTCTACACATCCCATCTGACGTTCCGGGTTTCTTGAGAGCTCAAAGCCCTGTAACATCAGGACTTGTTCCCCGGAGCGTCAGTCGCGAGCCCTATAGAAGCGCACAAAAGGTTGTTCCGACAATTGATATAAAATTGTGCCGTTGATCCTTCAATGATCTTGGGTCACACACGCCAAAAAAAATTCCATGAAAACATCCATCAGCCTGATCACAAAATACTTCAGAGAAAATAGACAAAACTAAAGGATTTGTAGCGTTATTCCTTGCAAAACTCTATCTGCGATATCTCGTGCGTAGGGGCCTACGCTCCCGCCTGACGCTCTGGGGGACAAGGCCTGATGTTACAAGGCTTTGATCTCTCAAGAAACCCGGAACGTCAGTCGGGATGTGTAGAACATATTAAACGCATAGATTTTCATCGTTTTTCGCGACTAGACCACACATCGCCAAGCAAAAGCCGACACATCAGTCAGCTGTTACGGTTGGGGGCTTTGCTGTAAGAATACCACCTTTTGTTGTTGCTATATGACGCTCAAGTACACGCATGCTGTCAATTAATCCGTCAAACTCACGTCGCTGCTGCTCAAACTCACGTAGGTAAAATGCGAGGCTTCGGGCTAATACCTTAAGAATAAGCATCGCCCTATTTCTAGGTAAATGCGTCCCATACCCCGCCATTATATGCTCGCTGGTGGCTGCTATTCGAGTATGGATATCTTTTCGCGCATCTTGTTGTTCTCGCCCACGCAAACGTGCCGTTTCTGCGTATTCCATTAAATTACTGCTTAGACCAGTAAGTAAGGCCGCAGTCATATCGAAGCTCAGGTGCCTGATGTGCTTGTCGTTGACCGGCTTCGTTTGAGCCATAATGGCGTCTATGGCGTCGCGATTTCCATTCATGGCGTCTTCAAACAGCGCAACAAAAGACTCTCCAACTGTCTGCCCAGTAGCCACTTTCACTCTTCTCCCAACACTTCTTGAGCCTGAAATCAGCTCTCTGAGCTCATCTAGACAATCTCTTACTCGCCACAGCATTTCGCCATCTCGCTCTTCGTTATAGTTAGGATTGTTACGAATTGAATATGCGAGATTAATGAGCCGGCGTATGACCTTGGCTCGCCCACAATGGCTGCCACAAAACCTCTTTTCCCAAGCCGCTTTTTCTTCCCTGATCAGTTTTTTCTCCTGGGGATCTGTTGCGTTCTGCCATCGCCGAAGGATATCCAGATATGCTTCCACCTGCGCTAATAGCGTTTGGACGTTACCCGGATGTTTTATTCTTTGGTACCCATGGGTACTTGCGCCAGGATTCAACTCGCAGTAGTTTCCAAATCCATCTATCAGGCTAATTAATATCGCGTCATCTTCGGTTACCTTGGGGGGGGCAGATCCCTGTACCCCGCCGCAGCACATGCCAAGCACCAGCAGCAGTGATAAAACGCCTCTTTTCATGATTTGATCTCAGACTTGCAACGTATCTTACACTCATTCTCACATGTATTCGTTAAATAAACGTTAATATGTCTCAGCGCACATATAGGGGGCCCGACTGACGTTACGTGGGCCAACTTCTGATTTTACAAGGGTTTGAGCTTTCAAGCCACCCGGCGAGTCCGTCGGGAGCCCTGTAGAGCAGTTACAAACTCTCGTATTTTATTCCTGTTCATCAGGACCGAAGCGCCCTATCCCTCTTCGCGCCTTGATGCCTTCTTCCTTTCGTTCGGATCCAATATTGCCTTGCGTAGGCGGATCGTTTTCGGCGTAACCTCGACGCGCTCATCATCCTCAATATACGTCAGCGCCTGTTCCAGCGTCATCAACCGCGGCGGTCGCAACTTTACGGCTTCGTCCTTTCCCGACGCCCGCATATTGCTGAGCTGCTTGCATTTCACAGGATTGACGCACAAATCATTCGAGCGCGTGTGCTCTCCGATGATCATGCCTTCGTATACTTTATCTCCCGGAACGATAAACAACTCGCCGCGCGGCTCAAGGTTAAACAGCCCATACGCCACGCCTTCTCCCGCCTCTGTGGAAATAAGTACGCCGTTTTTCCGCCCGTCAAAAGGCCCCGTGTACGGCTTATACCCGCAGAAGATGTGGTTTAGAACGCCAGTTCCACGAGTTTCCGTCAAAAATTGGCAGTTGTACCCGACCAATCCGCGCGATGGCCCAATGAACGTAATGCGTGTTCGTCCAGTTCCACACGGGCGCATGTCTGTCATTTCGGCGCGCCTGTTGCTTAACGCCTCAACAACGGTTCCGGAATAATCATCGTCAACGTCCACGTAAATTTCTTCATATGGCTCAAGCCGTTCGCCAGTTTCAGTAGCAGTCTGGAACAATACTTTAGGACGACTAATGGATAGTTCGAATCCCTCGCGGCGCATAGTTTCAATCAACACGCCCAGCTGCAATTCACCACGCCCAGCAACGATCAGGCTGTCCTTGCGCTCGGACATTGTAACCGAAATTGCGATGTTGCCTTCTGCTTCGCGCATTAATCTGTCGTAAATCATGCGGAATGTGACCTTGGTGCCTTCCCGCCCAGCCAAAGGAGAGTCGTTTGCCGAAATTGTGATTGCCAGCTTCGGCGGATCAACGGGCTCCGCGGGAATGACGACAGAGGTAGCCGGGTCCATGATTGTGTCTGCTACTGTAGCTTTCTCAAGCCCCGCAATGGCGACGACATCGCCCGCAGACGCCGCGTCGACCGGAACGCGTTCAATTCCCCTGAAAGCAAGCAACTTCGCAACTCGTCCTTTTTCTACAGTTTCGCCTTGCTGGTTTAGGATTTGAACGAACATATTTGGAGTGACGGTGCCGGTGTCGATGCGTCCAGTCAGGATGCGGCCCAAGTAAGAGTCGTACTCACGCGTGGTGATTAACATGGAGAATGGTTTGTCTGTCTTTTCTTGTGAATATGCCTCTGGGGCGTGCTCTAATATTTTGTCGAAGAGTGGAGTCAAATCTTTCTGCTCATCGTTGAGATTGTTTACTGCCCAGCCGTTTCGTCCAGATGCGTAAAGGATTGGAAAATCGAGTTGTTCTTCTGAGGCGTCAAGGGTTACGAATAAATCAAAGACTTCGTTCAACACTTCTTGGTGTCGTTCGTCTGACCTGTCTATTTTATTAATAACAACAATTGGACGCAGCCCTAAATGTAGCGCTTTCATTAGCACGAATTTTGTTTGGGGGAGCGGGCCTTCGGCGGCGTCTATGAGCAAAATCGCGCTGTCCACCATGTTTAAAATGCGCTCGACCTCGCCGCCAAAATCCGCATGCCCAGGGGTGTCGACGACATTGATCCGCGTGTCATTCCACAAGAGCGACGTGCACTTGGCCAAAATTGTAATGCCGCGCTCGCGCTCGAGGTCGTTGGAGTCCATGACGCGCTCTGCAACGTTTTGGTTGGAGCGAAACGTGCCGCTTTGGGAGAGCATTGCGTCGATAAGCGTCGTCTTTCCATGGTCGACGTGCGCAACGATGGCAATATTACGAATGGAGGGCATATTTATAGTGTGTAGTTTACGCTAGAGTCTAAGTATAGCTGATATTATATGGCGAGGCAAAAAGATGCTTTGTGCAAATCTGCCGTGGCTACATATCCCACCTCCGGGTTTATACACATCCCACCTGACGCTTCGGTTTTATTGAAGTTCAAAGCATTGTAAAACCACAAAAATCCACCCGGCGAGTCAGTCGGGAGCCGTATATAGGGGATATACCAGGGCCTACGCACGAAAAGATTTAGCCCAAACCTCTTTTGATTAATGACAAAGTTTAGTACAGTGTTTTGTTTTTTATATGCAAAAACACCTCGCCTCTTTTTTCGCGGACGTTCCTGATCCTCGTTCCCAACGCAATCA
>JAIRNK010000042.1 GCA_031258095.1 Holosporales bacterium | reverse complement strand
AAAAATCACAACAAGGATTTTGCGCCGTTTGTTGAAAGGCTCGAACGCAAAAACAAGCCACCGAAAGTCATTGTTTGCGCGGTTATGAGAAAACTGACGCACATTTTCTATGGTATGCTTAAAAATGGGCAGCACTTTGACCCAAACGTGGCGTTTGCGTAATCAGGTGCTGCTATTTTTGTTTGACAGGAGACACGGTATCTGTGTGTTCGCCCCAGCTGAAACTCTAGGTGCAAACCCTAGACGCCCGGAAGGACGAACAATGGTAAAAACCCAACGTTTCAGCTGGGGCCCCTATATGTATCCGTTATGGTCCTACATTGACCTCAATGCCGCCGCCGTTTGAACATATGCCCGCGCCAAATCGTCTGAGCTGATACAATACGGTGGAATGAAATATATTGTGTTTCCGATCGGCCGAATGAATATGCCCTGATCAAACAGGCGACTCGCAACCTCTTGAGCCAGCGCAGCAGAGTCGACTTCGAACGCCGCAATTGTCCCCAGCGACCTCTTGTTTTGGACGTGCGAAAGATGGGCTAAATGTTTCGTATGTAATTCAGCTATGCGTTGTATGTCTCGCTGAGTATTGTTTCGCTGCAGAATCTCTAGCGATTTTACGGCAGCTGCACACGAAATTGGGTTGGCAGTATACGAATGCCCATGAAGAAAGGCTTTGCTTGGTTCATCTGAATAAAAAGCTTCATATACGGCGTCGACAGAAACGGTTAATCCAAGTGGTAAAAAACCACCAGTTATCCCCTTTGATATGCACAGAAAATCGGGAATTACTTGCGTCTGATTCATTGCAAACATTGTGCCAGTTCGAAAAAATCCAGTCATAACTTCATCGAATATTACTAAGATGCCGTACTTGCGAACATCTGCTACGACCTTCTCCAAAAATTCCGCACGATACATCCGCATCCCAGCTGCGCCCTGCACAAGCGGCTCAACAATTAGTGAGCAAACCTTATCTCCGTTTTTCGCCAAAAAGGTCCGCAAGGCAAACAGCGCCGATTCCTCGTCGTCCAGTGTTCCAGGGAACTTTACAGAATACGTGTTAAAAAAGAACGACTTAAATGTTGCGTGATACGACGAGTTGCTTCCGGATGCGCCCATTGCTCCAAATGTGTCTCCGTGGTAGGCGCCCTCTAGGTTTATGTACGTATCTCGATTTTTTACACCTTGGTTCGCAAAGTATTGATATGCCATTTTCAATGCGACTTCGACAGCCGTAGACCCGTCGTCTGAAAAGAAAAAATGCCGTAGCTGTTGCGGCAACAATCGCTCCAGAGAGCTGCATAGCGCTTCCGCGGGCTCATGCGAAAATCCAGCAAAGATCACGTGCTCCAGCGAACGGGCCTGAAACGCAATTGCGTCAGCAATTTCCTCATTTGCGTGTCCTAGCGTGTTGACCCACCAGCTGGAGATCAAGTCCAAATACCGTTTGCCGTGTTCATCCAGTAAATACGCCCCTTCTCCTCTAGCAATCTTTACTTGGTTCGGAGCTGTTTTCTCCTGAGTAAACGGCCGCCATATAGACATGCAACCCCCGGTCTCCACAATTTGCCGTGATTGTAGCTCACTATGATCTATTCGTGAAATGAGGCCTGGCTTTTTTGGGGAAGGACATTTAACGCACAAATGCTTTCTTAAGCATTCTATAGGGCTCCCGACTGACGCTACGGAGGACAACCCCTGATACCACACGGCTTTTATCCCTCAATAAACTCGGAGCGTCAGTTGGGATACGTATAAGGGGGCAATCTAAGGGCTTGGCGCAGATTTTTCACAGCTGTTTGCTTGGATTGAGTCTGCCAAAAAGGCTACGGTTGTCACCGTTCTGTTGGGTTCTTTTATGGTCCAGCCAGCAATCGACTTTATGTTTCCGTTGTCATACAGAAAAAGGGATAGCACCACTTCGGAATTTCGCCCCACTTTTAAGGTAACAGAAGCTCGATGAGCGTCGTTATCGCAGCGCACCGCTTTACATTCACTTCTTAGATCTACTGGATGTTTGCTAAATATTTTAAAAAACGGCACGGAATCTACACTATAGCGAGATGTTTTTCCGCGTGTTGATATTTGTACTACCCCCTCTTGTGCGGTGATTTCCACTGTTGGGGTTTTGCTATATATATACAAGCTACCTGATGGCGGACGCGGATATGATTGCTGCGGAGAATCGCTTTGGCACGGTGACTTGCCCGCCGGTGCGCCCGGGATATCTCTCCACAGATAAAACTCCCCCGACTCAGTGCTACTCCGATGATTCGGGTAGAACGTAACATGTAAGAACTTTCCTGTGAACATGAACAATCCGTTAAAATAGTCGTTAAGTTTCGTTGTGAACCCGGTTGGGTCTATATTGCTCCCATGTGAAATGTTGGAATTCGGCAGTCGTTCATCTTTACTGGATTCTGGATTTTCCTGACTGAGTTTCAGCTGGGATGAGTATACTTTAGACGGTTCCCTAGGGGCCGCCGCCGCAACTGCAGTGGTGCAGAACATGTTGAGGGACAACGACATGCAACATAGTGCAAAACACATATTTAAATAGGTTGACACTAGCTTTTTTGCTCGCAGGCCCTCCCATAATATAACCTGCACCCAGTACCTCTGAAAACAAGTCCTCTGAGTCACATTATTTGCCAGAGTCTTTATGTGCAAAATTTTTCAAAAACGCATACATCAGTTGCACGCCAAACCCAGTATAGCCAACCCCCGTCAGCGGACGTTCTTTGCTGTCGTACGTGACGGCCGCAATGTCGAGGTGTGCCCAAGGGGTTTTTTTCAAAAGGAATCTGTTCAAGAAATGTGCGGCCGTACTGCTGCTTGCACCGCGTCCTGAGCCAACGTTTTTGACGTCCGCAATGGTTGAGTCGATATCCTTGTCAAACGCCGGATCAAGCGGAAGACGCCACAGCCTCTCTTTCACGACTTCGCCCGCCGCAATCAGCTTGTCACTAAGGGCGTTGTCGTTTGAAAACAACCCGGCATACTCCTGTCCCAACGCGATCTTGATCGCCCCAGTTAGGGTTGCAAAATCGACGATATATTGTGGAGCAAATTCACGTTCAACATAAAACAGCAAATCGGCGAGAACGAGGCGTCCTTCGGCGTCAGTATTTTGGATTTCAATCGTTAGACCCGACATGGACGTAACCACATCAGACGGTCGTTGAGCTGATCCCGACGGCATGTTCTCTACAAGACCGACAGCGCCGATCAAATTAATTGGAAGATCAAGTTGTGCGACAAGCTGCATCGTCGCAAGAACAACGGCTGCACCGGTCATGTCTTCTTTCATTTCGTGCATGCCGGAAGATGGCTTAATCGAGATGCCACCGGAATCGAACGTTACCCCCTTCCCGACAAGCGCAATCGGAGCCTCGTTTTTGGAGCCTCCATTCCAGTGACAGATGGCAACGTATGGCGGGCGGACGCTACCTTGGGCGACGCCCAACAGTGCGTTCATCCCGAGTTTAGTTAACGCTTTTTCATCCAATATCTCGACTTTAACGCCAAATTTTTTCAGATTCTTGGCCTCGTTTGCTAACGCCTCAGGATAGAGCACGTTCGGTGCTTCAGAAGACAATGAACGAACGTATGCCACAACGTCAACAATGACACGCGCGTCTTTGTACGCTTTTGCCGTCAAATCTTGGTTACTTGATAGGAAATATACTTTCTCTATCTTAACAGCATCAGGATCTTCTTTTTTGTACTTATCAAACGAAAAGCTGCGTATCCCAAAGCCGGCAGCGATACCTGCCACTGTCCCAGGGCTAAAGTTCGCAGAGAAATCTACTAAAATTTCTTCTTCGCCCATGTTCGCCGCCACTGTGTATATTTTTGCCCCAAGCTCATATGCGTCGACCTCAGAAAGCTCGGTTTTTGTTAGGTCCGCCACTTGAACCATTACATGCGACCCATTCATGTCGCACCAACATGGCTGAAATACTACATTTTTTTTCGCCGAATGCTCACGTCGCTTTTGGAGTCGATTTTGCAATGACTCATTTTCTTCATCGGTCGTTTTAAACAAATTCGATAGCAATACGCCATTCTCAGCACCAACGATTATTCCAGAAACACGGTGGGGCGGTGGGCCAAAAATTATCTCCATGAAGCGACCTTTCCTAAGCCAAAATCAACGAACACATTATAGGAGAACCTATTTTCTGCGTCCATAGGGACACAAACTTCGGCGATATATAGGGCTCCCGACTGACTTGCCGGGTGGAGTTTTATAGTTTTACAGTGCGTTGAACTTCAATAAAACCCGAAGAGTCAGATGGGATAGGTATATAGAGCTCCCGACGGACGTTCCGGGGGCCAAATTCTGATTTTACAAGGGTTTGAGCCTTCAATGAAACCGGAGCGTCAGGTGGGATATGTATAGCTCTAGCTCAGGCTTTTTTTGTTATAATCGGGCGTCTTTGTTATTGAATGAACGCCGCCATGCATCGCCGCTTAATAACAGCTTTATTAGATGATTATTTTCCTGAGGATCCAATTGAACAGGGAAATAAAGCAAAAATGCTATATTTTCTTAGTCGCGACTCAAATATAGGGATGCCAAGTTGTTTTGATCGAAGCTGCCAAGAAGGGCACTTTACCGCGAGTTGCTGGCTAGAAAATTATCATGGAGATGCGGCGCTATTGACGCATCACAAGAAGTTCAACGGCTGGCTTCAGCTTGGTGGACATGCCGACGGTGATAACGACTTGCTGCGAGTATCCATGAAGGAAGCGCAAGAAGAGTCGGGCCTTCCTGTGGAACCGGTTCATTGCAAAATTTTCGATATCGGCGTTCATTTTATTCCACCATATGAAGATACCGTGCAGCATTACCATTACGACGTTCGCTTTTACTTGAGAGCAACAGAAAACAAGCCATTTGTCGTTAGCGAAGAATCGCATGATTTGATGTGGGTCACACAAGAAGACCAGCTCCCTGATAATTACGACGTTCGGCGCATGTTTCTAAAATGGAAATCGCTGGAACGTAATATAGGGCTCCCGACTGACGTTCCGGGGAACAAATCCTGCTGATACAAGGCTTTGATTCGTCAAGAAAGACGGAACGTCAGGTGGGATATGTATATCTTGGTATAATTGCAGTATTACGCGCGCCTGATTAGAACACCTCGTATACTAAGTCAGAGTCTTCACTCAGAAACATCTAGTATTTAAACAAACTATCCTGTGAATAAGTCTTTAATTCAACAATGGTGACCAAGAACAATCTCGCGCTTCCCTCTGCGTGTTCATCTTCTGCATAAAGAAGCCCGTTAGGTCCATCTTGCAAATGCTCTGCGGGCGTCCTTGGCGGTCCTGCCATATGAACACGATGTAGCGCCCATTTGGAGACCAGCTCGGCTCTTCGGCCAAATATCCTTGTATAATGAGGCGCTCCTCAGTCCCGTTCGGTCGAATGACCCCAATGAAGAACTGATTTCCAATTTGCTTTGAAAACGCGATGAAGTCGCCACGAGGAGAAAACACCGGCTGAGAATACTTGCCATCCCCGAGCGTTACCCGACGAACATTGCTCCCGTCTACGCCCATTATGTATATCTTTTCTCGTCCAGACCTGTCTGAGGTGAACACAATCGAACGCCCATCTGGCGCATATGCCGGCGACGTGTCAATTGCCATGTGATCGGTTAACCGGCGAATGCGTCCGTCTACGATATTCATGGTGTAGATTGCGCTTTTTCCATTGACAATGAGAGAGAAGCAGATTGAATGCCCATCTGGAGAAAACCTAGGTGCATATGTCATGCTGACCCTTCCACTGCCATTTGCGCGCGATATGGCATCGAAATGCTCTTGCGTCAGAAGTGCGCGCTGCCGCTTGGTCGCAATGTCCATCAGGTAAACATGGGCCGTTGGCTTTTTGTTTCTGCCGTGCCCTTCATCTGCATACGCCAAGTAAACCAGCGTTTTTCCGTCGGGAGAAAAGCGCGGAGTCATAACAAGGTTGCCACCATCAGTCAACGCTCTGTCATTCGCGCCGTCTTGGTCAACAATTTTCAAACGCCTCAAATGAGTTAACTTTCGGTTCTTTTTTACGACAGGAGGAAGGGCCTCAATGTACGCAATGCAGGAATTAAACATTCCACCTTCTCCTGTGAGGCGCGTATATATTTGATCTGCCGCCATGTGAGCCGCTTTTCTCACAGTTTCGGGATACACGTTTACAGAAAAAGCCAGCACCCGGAAGCCGCGGTTGATATCGTAGACGCGGATGCTTAGCTTTGTGGCACGCCCCTCTGGCTGAGCACTTACGCAAATGAGAAATCGCGCTTTTATAAGGCGCCAATCCTGCATACGAGGCTCTCCGCGCTCTAGAGATTTTGCATCCTGGATGAACGCCGATGGGCTAATAGCAGTAAACTGCCCACTATTGCATATATCCTGGCAAACGATGCCCATAAAAGACACGCTCACGCTCCTTGCAGCTTGCGTAGGCCCGGTCGGCGAGACAAATGCGACGGGGTCTGGCTTTACGTGCCCTTTTGTGATTGGCACTCGAACGGGCTCAGATGCCTTCGCGCAGTGCAACTGTGCCAGTCCAAGGAAGCTCAAACACAAACAAAGAAGCATACGAAATATATACATATTCCGACTGACTCTTCTGGGAACCAATCTTGATTTTGCGAGGCGTTGAGCTCTCAAGAAACCTGCAAAGTTAGATGGAATACATATATTCATAACTAAAGCGAGCGACTACAATCGTCATACTATATTTTGTACAGCCTTTTGATGCTAATTGGAACTGTTCTAATTTGTATCGATGTGCGCCTGATGCACCGGTCGAATGCAGAATCGGCGGAGGAGTGATTTGACTGGTGAATGTTTACCAAATGAGGAAAACACATATAGGGCTCCCGACTGACGCTGCGAGGAACAAGTCCTGATATTACAAGGCTTTGAGTTCTCAATAAACCCGGAACGTCAGATGGGATGTGTACAGAGGGAGCGCCGCGACACCGCAGGCGACGACTCCCCCCGTGCCAACGCGAGCAATTTCCTCAGAATCCAGTGGTGGTCGCAACAGGGATCGAACCTGTGACCCCTACGATGTCAACGTAGTGCTCTACCTCTGAGCTATACGACCTCTAATGGTCCCTTCTAGCAAATTAACGATATTGGCGCAACCAAAGCGTGTGCGCCTGACGCAGGCAGCCCCGTGTTGACTTCATAGCCGGCGTGCCGAAGAATGTTTGTGCAGGCCGGATGGGACAATAGATAGATGGTCGGGACTCTCTTGCCAGCAATTGTCATCCTAATATAGAATAATACAAGTAATAGTCTATAGGAGCGAAGAGAAATGAAGAAGAATAAAGAAATGGACCGAGTTATGTTGGTGTCCGCCCTATGCTTTGCTGCGATATCTGTGCATAGTTCGAAGGATATATGTATAGACTCATCCCATTTGAAATGCAGGGAACAAAACCCAAGCGCCAGTAAGGACGAACGACTGCCGAATCCCAACATTTCACACGGAAGCCCTATAGGTCCATACCAAGTGCCCTTTGGCCGGCCAAGTAATCCAGTGATTCGCGCCGATGCCGTCATAGATGGAGGACACCGGCTAGAAGGTGTACTTGGGATTGGGCAAAACAAGATTTTGCCGTGAGCGCCTATTATATTGACTTATGGAGATGGAACATTCACATGCTTGCCAAACGGAGTAAAAAGCAACCTCGATCCAAGTCAACCCTGTTCACCTGCGTTGTTTGAGGGCAACGTTGGAGGGATCACCTTAAGGGGTAACGTAGATAGTATCGACATCGCTAGGCTCTGCATGGCCCTTGTTGTAGACACCGCAGACAGAACCGGTATAGCTGAAGGGGCCAGGCTAAAAATAAATGGAGTAGCAATGGCAGATGTTTTCGGAGATTTAGTTGGCCAGAGGAATCTCGTTAAGATGGTTGAAATGAAACCAATAACAATGGATCTGAAAGGTCGAAGTGATGACGATATTAAGGCCTCTCTTGTTAAGATCGGGTTTGGCGCGTAGTTTCCTGCACGACAAAAGCGGAACTATTGACTAGCTATCCAAAAAGGCGAATCATTACCCTGCTTGTTGGCCTGCTTGGTGGAATTGGTAGACACAACAGACTTAAAATCTGTCGACTTCGGTCGTGCCGGTTCGACTCCGGCAGCGGGCACCACGCGGGAACAGAACGGGGGACGGTTTTTCTGCGGGTGTTTTCTGAATATGATTTGAGGCAGGGGGCGGTGTTTTCGGAGTGCGCAATCGGCGCCATTCAAGAGCAAGCTCGCTTGCTTGCACGACGGGTACTGAGGCCAACTTGCGTTGCGCTTTACGGCGCGATGGGTAGCGGAAAGACGACGTTTGCGAAGTCGTTTATTCAGGCCTATTGCAACGACGATTCGCTGCCGGTTGTTAGCCCAACGTTTACGATTATCCAGACGTATAAAAAGAAACATGTACATTTAGCAAAGCACAGCACAGAAGAAGTTTGGCACGTAGATCTGTATAGAATAAAAGATTCCGCAGAAATGCTCGAATTGGGACTAGAAGAAGCTCTTTTTAATAATGTTTGCTTAGTCGAATGGCCAGAAAAAATATCAGGGATTGATCTTCCACGCAGGGTCAACGTCTTTTTGAACATAATGAGCGCCTCTACTCGCGCCCTGTTTATCCGTTATCTCTAACGAATTTAACTTTTTGGCTATATCGAAACTCATCCTGTGAAGTCACACCGGCTTACGCATGAGATTTTGTAAATGTCTTATTGCAGCAAACAACGCTAGGAATCGCATAGTTTTTATCTACTTCGGAGTGTTTTACTGTGAATTTGGCAGATGTTTTTAGAATTTTTTAGAAAAACGAAGAACCAAGATAATGGTATAGCTAAATGCATTGACACTCCGTCAATCGCCGTATTTCGTCGCTAGTTTTTGTCAAGCACATTTTGACAGCATCAGTTAGGTGTTCAAATGCGTCTGCCACGCTCCTTACGCGTTT
>JAIRNK010000018.1 GCA_031258095.1 Holosporales bacterium | reverse complement strand
GACGGTCTAAAAAATCTTTACTTCAGCGAGGATTGAGAGCAATGAACAGTATATTTGTTGGGACTTGTTTTGTACACCAATTGTGGGAGTTTTTGAGATGCGTTGGGTGTTATGGGCTGCGCGGTCATGAGAAAACTGACGCACATTTTCTATGGTATGCTTAAAAATGGGCAGCACTTTGACCCAAACGTGGCGTTTGCGTAATCAGGTGCTGCTATTTTGTTTGACATGAGACACGGTATCTATATAAGTCATATCTTCCCATTATGGTAGCCGAATGCGGTGCCATCACGCAGATGAAGAGAGGTCGTTGTGTAAGTAGCAATAAATGCGTCCTGAACATTTGCCCCCTCCGCCTCGTTGTTGTTTAAAAAACCGAACGGCTTTTTTCATGCGTCGGCCCTCACAGAACAATTCAGGTCCGCACGAACAAGGTGCTTCATCCTTCATCTTTTAAGCGCCGCCCTTTTCAGGGGCCTTAAGCCTATTGCTTTGTATTCAGCGTGAACGGGTTGCGTTGGCAGATTCTCGTGTTTTTTGACAATAGGTGGAGGTTTTTATACAGTGGGCGTAGATCTATGCAAAGTGGCGGAGAGAAACTACTCTCGGGCATGCCTGGTTGCTGGATTAATGTCGCACGGTTGGCAGGCGCGGCGTTGTATGCTTGCCTGAAACGAAGATAGAGAGTGAAAATGCCCAGATTGAAAACGAAAAGCAGTGCAAAGAAAAGGTTTCGAGTCACTGCATCAGGTCTAATAAAGATGACCCCCGCAGGAAAGCGCCACAATATGCGCAAGCGCCCCAATAAAATGTTGAGAGATTCGCGCGGAATGGAGATCATGCATCCCAGCGACGCAAAGAAAGTTTGTGCCAATTATTTTCACATATAAAGAGGGTCGATCATGGCAAGAGTAAAAAGGGGCATTACTGTCCACGCGCGTCACAAAAAAGTCTTAAAAATGGCGAAGGGCTACCGGGGGCGCTCGCATAGCTGTTACCGGATTGCGCTGGAGCGGGTGGAAAAAGCGCTTCAATATGCGTATAGAGATCGGCGTGCGAAAAAGCGAGAGTTTAGAGCGTTGTGGATCCAGAGGATAAATGCCGCCGTGCGTGAGGCGGGTCTTACGTATTCATCGTTTATAAATGGATTAAAAAAAGCCAATATCGCGCTTGACCGCAAAGTGATGGCAGAAATGGCCGTGAATGAGCCTGGTTCCTTCGCAAAGGTGATTGAGCAAGCAAAGAGTGCAATTGCGGCAAAATAGAAACAGGGCCTTTTTATGAACGAATACCGAGGCACACAGCAATCTCCTGAAGTTGTTAGCGCCGAATGTCGTGCTCTGCTGGCGGAGTGGAGCGAGCAACTTCTCGCCGCATCAGACCTGAGCGAATTGGAGCGTATTCGCGTGGCGGTGATCGGGAAGAACGGGATATTAACTCAAAAATTGAAGGAGTTGCCGAATTATTCCCCTGAGAACAGACGCGAAATCGGAGCAGAGTTAAACGCAACGCGCGCCTTTTTTGAAAAAGCACTGAACGGCCGGCATTTGCAGCTGGAAAGCGCCGCCTTCGATGAAACGATGAAAGAAGAGGCCATTGACGTAACGCTTCCCTGTCGCCCGCGAATGGCGGGAAAGCGTCACTTGCTGACTCAAGTATCGGATGAACTCACATCGTATTTTTGCTCTCGTGGCTTCAGAGTGTTTGAAGGCCCCGAAGTGGACACGGAGTTTCACTGTTTTGACGGCTTAAATATGCCGGCGCATCATCCGGCGCGCCAAGAACAGGATACGCTTTACATAAAAGACGCCCCTGGAATGTTGCTGCGTGTTCACACGTCCACGATGCAAATCCGCGCACTTTCTACTTGCGGGCTGCCTATTCGCGGGATTTCGATTGGTTCGGTGTTTCGCAACGATGCTGTCGACGCGACCCACACTCCGTTGTTTCATCAGATAGAAGGGGTCGTTGTTGAGCCGGGCATAACCATGGCTCACATGAAATATTGCTTGCTTGATCTGCTATCGTTCTTGTTTAACACAGACCTATGCGAAATGGCCAAGCGGGGAGAAAATATTCCGGTCCGTTTCCGCCCAAGCTTTTTTCCGTTTACAGAGCCGTCTGTTGAAGTCGATTGCTGCTGTTCACGCGGGAGTGATGGTTTGAAGCTCAGCTTGGATGGAAATTGGATGGAAATTTTGGGATGTGGAATGATTCACCCAAACGTCTTCAAAAACTGCGGCGTGGAGTTTTTTGCAGACGGGACTCCCGCGCAAGGGTTCGCGTTTGGAGTTGGAGTAGAAAGAATCGCCATGTTGAAATACGGAGTGACAGATATACGCCACTTTTATGATGGCGATATGCGCTGGTTGCAACATTATGGATAAAAATGGGACGTCGAATGCCCAGACGGGAACCCCATACACTATAAAAGGAACACCTAGACACGCATCTCGTATCGTGGCGTTGCAGGTGCTGTACCAGCTTGATCAGACCGGTGCTACCGCTGAAACGGTGCTGAGACAGTTCGACGAAGAGATCGTAGGCTCGACACTTGAGCGGGAGGACGAATCAAACAACGGCCCAAACAACTGCAAGTGGAAACATGTAAATGTCGAATTCATAAAGCAATTGGTACATGGTGTCGTCGAATCGAGGCGCGCGCTAAATGAGCATATACGCAAACACGTGCTAGAGAATTTTGATAGGCTACCAATTCTGTTGCATGAAATCCTGGAGCTTGCAACGTTTGAAATGTTATACATTGGGACGCCGCCACCCGTTGCAATTAATGAGTATGTAGAAATATCGAAGGACTTTTTCAACGAAGAAGAACACGCATTCGTTAATGGGGTATTGGACTCTGTTGGTAAAAACGTTGTTAGTACAGAAAAAAGAGCTGCTCCAAGTCAGAGTTAGCCTAAATGGGAGCAAGTTCGCAATGAAGCTCCATGGAATCATAATTTTAAGCATTTTATGTGTAGCAGCGCCAGCTAATGCTAAGCGAGTGCACGCGTACGTTGTTGTGGATGTACAAAACAAAAGAATATTAGCTAAAAAAAATGCCAATGATTCATGCCATCCAGCGTCATTGACGAAAAAAATGACGTTATATCTACTGTTTGACGCCTTAAAAAAGGGAATAGTCCGCCTAGATACAAAATTTCGAATTTCTGAACACGCGGTCAGTCAGCGTCCTTCCAAGCTCGGGCTATCAGCAGGCGAAAGCATCTCCGTAAGAAAAGTTATCGAAGCGCTTGTCGTAAAATCCGCAAACGACGCCGCCGTAGTCGCAGCCGAAGGGCTAGCGGGGTCGGAAGAGGCTTTCGTCACAAGAATGAACGAAACGGCAAGGTCGCTAAAAATGTACAATACACATTTCGAGAATGCGTCTGGGATACAGCATCCAAAGCAAGTGACTACCGCAAAAGACATGGCAAGGCTGGCCATCTCCTTGCTACGAGCATTCCCAGAGTTTGCGAGCATATTCGCATTGCGGACATTTAAATACAACGGGAACACGTACTACACGCACAACCATTTGCTAAACACTCTCCAAGGAAGCAACGGAATAAAAACGGGGTACGTAGACGCGTCTGGGTACAACGTGAGCGCGTCCATCATCAGGTACGATGAGTCTCATAACCCCGTACATCTTGTATGTGTGGTAATGGGACATGAAAGCCCAATCAAGCGAGACCAGGAAGTAATTGACCTTGTTGAACCCATCCTAATAAAGCGCAAAGCATTTTTTTACAAAGCAGTTAATCCACAAGACGCGGGCAAAAATTTTGCATCTCAGACTGCAACAAAATCCGTATGGGGACGCGCTGCCGTGCGAACGAAGGACGGGACAAAGTTGTTGTTGGAACAATTCGAGCAGCGGCACAGTATGTCCGCGTATTTAAATGCTTTCACGACGGCTAGACTAAAACGGGGCCGCGTCCCTTTCTAATTCGAACGTAAACGGCGCCGCTTCCTCCATCGCTAGGCTTCGCCTCCGCGACGCTACTCACCAAAGAGCCATTCGATTGAATAAGCTCCGGAATGCACTGCCGAAGAACACCGCTCTTGCCAGTAATAACCTTTACCCAAGTCTTTCCGTGATATTGGCTCACATAGAGAAATTTTTGCAACTCGCGAGCGGCTTCAGCTGTCGTGAATCCGTGCAAATCCAACGTTCCCTCGACGACAATTTTTCGCCTGTTTTTCTTTGAAACGGTCTCAATCCCAAAAGAGCGGCGCTCCTCTCTAGCCATGTCTTCTGATATCTGCTGACTCAAAGAAACTCTAACGCTATCCTGATTCGGCTTGCGTCTGTTTGGTGCCACCTTATCTTTGGAAATTCTACGGACATCGCGAACAAAACTTTGCCAGAAATCGTTATCATCCGTCATGTCGAGCGCCTCGTTTTCACAAAGGGATTCTCTTGCTGACGCCATGAAATGCGAATTGGTGTTTTTCCGAGCTGAAACGTTTGCCTAATCTGATTTTCTAAAAATTGGCGATAATTCTTGGGGACGTCGTCAATCTTGGTCCCAAATATGACAAATCGAATGGGGCGAGTTCCAACTTGGGTAATATATTTGAGTTTGGATCTGCGCATTGAGGTCGCTGGCGGCGGATTTTTTGAAACGAAATCCCGAAGCCACTTATTTAACTGCGCAGTAGGAAGCCGCGTATCCCACTCCTTAACCGCATTGGTTATGGCATTAAGCAGCTCAGACAGCCCTTCGCTTCTTTGCGCTGAAATTGACACAATTGACACGTATTTTAAATTGCTATGGCGAACGTATTCCTCGACATTAAGACTCAGCAACCGCTTGTTTTTTACCAAATCCCACTTGTTTAGCGCGATAACAACACACCGCCCTTCTTTTTCGGCTCTCGATGCCAAAAGCAGGTCTTGTTGAACAAACTCGTGGTAATCCGTTCCTTCCAGCTCAACGGCGTCGACGACAAGGACGCAAACATGTGCGAAGTTGATTGAGTTTGTGGCACGACTAACGCTTATTTTTTCTATTGGCGAATCAACTTTCGCGCTGCGCCTGATTCCAGCCGTGTCCGCAATTAAAAATTGCTGGTTTTTGTATTCATAATCATATTCAACGGTGTCTCTCGTTGTGCCAGGTGCGTTCGCTGTTATCTGCGCGTCCCTTTTTAGCATCGCGTTTACAAGCGTGGATTTGCCGACGTTTGGGCGCCCGATAATCGAAACTTTTACCTTTTCCTTCGCATTCTCTATTTCTCCACTTTCAGGGCGTGGCTCATTGATTTTTTTTTGTAACGATTCTTTTATCAAAGCTCGCAGCTCTGTCATTCCCGTCCCGTGTTCTGCGGACACGAATACTGGATCGGTTCCAAGGACGTATACATGGCCCAGGTCGGTTTTCTTTGAAATCAGGTCACTTTTGTTTACTACAAGAATAATTTCCTTGCCGAACGTTCTCGCTCTGTTGAACATTTGTTCCGGAGCAGTATCGCTTCCGGTTGTGACAAATAAAATCAAGTCAGAGTCGCTAACAGTCTTTGTTATCTGGCGTTGGATCGCCACATCCAGATCGGCCAATGCGTCTATTGAAGTCGACGCGCCTTTGTCCGTGGCCCCTGGCGCATTAACTTCCAACGTCCCTGGCATATCGACCAACGTCACTACAGGCTCGTTTGGATCAACTTCTTGCGTCCGTGCACGGCGCCGACGAACATATTCTTCGCCCGAGATCCGCACCGTAAGCTCGTGGCAATCCCTCGTGACTCCTGGCGAATCAAACACTATTGCGGCATGTTTACCTGCCAGTCTATTAAACAACGCTGATTTTCCGACATTTGGGTGTCCTAAGATTACGACTTTACCCAAACGCGTACACATACCCTAACCCGGACAGCACATACAAGACTTTGTTCACAACAATTGCAGACGATGGCTCTTTTGCGCGAGTACGAAGCATCTTAACAATGTGCCCGTCCGCTGCGTCAAAAAACGCAAGGTCGCCATACTCCGTAACAAAAACGACTGTGCCGCTAAGAATAATTGGATTAGTCCACGTTCTAGCCCTTTTATTTTCGATGCTTAATGGCAAAGCCGCTGTCCAACGGACCTTCCCTGTTGATTTTTGGATACAATAAACGCATCCATTTTCGTCCGTTGTAAATAACCACTCGCCAATCACTGCTGGTGTGTTTAGGCCAGAAAATTTTGCACTCCAAACTCGGCTGCCAGAAGTGTTTAGGTTCGCAACCAGACGGCCCCCATGACCCAATGTAAAGACGTAGTCGCCGCTTACGACCTGAGACGCGTACACGTGCAACAAATTCCCGACAGTATCATCCAAAAACTGCGACGTCATGTAGTCAGACCATATTTCACGTCCAGTGTTTGCGTAATATGCGCGGTAGTCACCCGTCGAGCACGCAGCAAAAACCACTCCGTCCTTGTACGATGGAGATGCATTTCCCAGAAACAACACGCTCTCTGGTGGCTCGTATATGTCCCACAACACGTTGAGGTTATGGTCTAGGGCGAACAATGAGTTGTTACTGCCTTGGATAAAAATTGCTTCGGGAGAAACCGTTGGCGCCGATCTAATTGGAGAAGAAATGTGGATCTTCTTTTTTTGTTTGCCGCTCTGAACGTCCAACAGGATTACATCTCCAGCAGACGTAGTAACGATAAGGTCCCCGTTGAGCGAAAGCGCAAGTCCACCAATCCTTGCAACATCATCAACCTTTGTTGCGACGTCAGTGCGCCACAATAGTTTCCGCCGAGTAACATCCAACGCGAACACCTTGCCTTCTGTCGTTCCACCGAAAATGCAATTGCCACATGCCACCAAATTTGAGCACAACCGTTCCCCGTCTCCCGTGGTGCGTCCGACATTGATACACCAACGATATTTTGCCGCCTCTACATCAAAACAGCTATGTGAAACCTCGTGAGACGGAGTCTCGTTCATTTGTCTGCACTCGTCGTTGACCCTGCATGAAGGCAGCGCAATTGGCTTATTTAGGAGGGTTTTGTCCTCAACCAGCGAAACCGATGGGAGAAGCAACAACTCGCGTTCCCCTTTTATTTTCGATTTTGTCGTGCAGCCAGCCAATGCGATTAGGGCGAAAATGGCAAGCAGTCGCGCGCCCCAGCTGTAGGGCTTCTGACTGAGTATTCGAGGAGCTAAAAACCCCTCGAGCCCACTCCGGTGCTCCAGCAAAGTCTGCGCCCTGGATGGAATCCAGTTTTTGGTGTGTATCTCGCTCATATGTACTAAGCAGCTGCGTTCAACATAGGGGGATGTTAACACACGACGGGGCGACAATAAATTAAATACAAAGTAGGAAACGGGCACAATTGCGGGATGCGCAAATGAATCAGGCTGGTACGGAACAAAGCTTGTTTAGTATTCCGCGCCCCAGAAGAACCAATCCAATGGGCATCGCTTTAGGCAGGCGACGTCATTCTTCTGAAGCTCCGGCGTAGCTTTTCTGCACATTGCGTATGTTGTCATGTGAGATCCGGCGGTGTTTATTGACGATATCGCATAGGATGGGAAACGGGACAACGACGACAACTGGGGACGGCGCACCTCTGAAACGCTCCGGAGAGGTTATCAGGCCGTCTTTCACGGTGACTTCAACCAGGGCTCGCCGGGTTTTTGGCGACATTGTTTCCATGTCCCATTCTTGTTCCTCCGTGGGAAAGTAAAACACGCCGTCCTTCTCTACGAAGAAAGGATCTTTCTGGTTTGGAATCATGGCAAGACGCTCTCCACTTGTTGTCAAAACTTGTGACCTCTGGCGGTTCTCTATTTCGAATTCGAGTTTTTCAAGAGTGCTTTTATCTAAAAGTTGCTGACCGAGCACGATCGCCGCCAAAAGGCCTTGGGCGGTTTGCTCTATGTTTGATGAGTCGATCGACAGTGTGAGACAACGAGCGCGGCACATTTCGAATGTATCCTTGATAAACAGCGCATTACAGTTCTGAACCAATGAACTGAACAACTCATGCAGCGTTCGAAGAAACCCAATTCGAAATCTGAAGGACTCATCCACCAACAAAAAAGCGCCGCACGCGTCTAGTAATCGTGCTTTTATCTCAGCAGACGGCATCAAGGCGCAAACAACGTCTTGTAAGGTAAGGGAATCTTCTTCTAATAAAGGAAAATCTTGGGCGCCCATTAGATTGGAAATATTTGTGACTAGTGATAGGATAGTGGTCCTAAATTTAAAGTCATCTCCAATTTTACACAATCGTCGTGGTGTAAAACTGAACGATTCAGCTTCTTTTATTAGCAAAAACAAATCATTTATAGTCCCAATTAATTGGGCGGTTGTATTAACAAAAGACGCAATCCTTTCCTCCGCTGGGTTGAAGAGGCGTGGCTCGCTTAACACGCCAAGAATAAAGTCGTAATTTGCGTTGGCAGCAGGAACTAATTGCTTTAATACGCGCATGAGGGCGTCGCAGTTTTCACAGCGGTGCTGCGTGCTAGCCGCGGAATTACTCGAGACGTCTACGCTGGTCGCCATAAAAAGGCATGCAATTACAACACGGACTTTGCGCACGTTTTATTTCGATCACGGAGCTGTCTCGAATATATGCTGACAGATGTACATTAAAGAACGGTTAACGAGCAAAGCTGCAACATCTTGCTGACCTTAACTTTCGTCGGAATTCGCGACTCAGAAAAATCCGCCAATCTGGGTGACGAATACAGCGTCTAAGCCTTGCCACGCGTAAGCTTGTCTATTTCAGAAATTAAAAATGATGCGATGTCGACAATTACGGCATTGAAGGAATTATCGAACGTATTGGTAGTAATCCAAGTATCGATTTCGTGCAACAGTTGCTCATTCGGGGCGACCAAGGTGTGTGTGATCACTGCAATTATGTGTTTTGCCCCAAGATTTCTAGCACAAAGAACTGCGGCACGGAGAGTCTGTCCTGAAGCAACAATGTCGTCTACAATTATGCAACAATCCCGAGCACTCAAACATTCGCGCGAGATTGCGCCGCCAGCGCTGTCGTCATCCGCAAGCCCGACCATGCAAGAATTGTTCGGCAATCTGGCCTTCTTTGCAAAAACCACGGGCACATTGAGCTCTGTTGCAAGCTGTCCAGCACGCCATTTGGCCCCTTCGTCTGGAGCTAACACAAAGCAGTTACGTTCACACCTGTTGAACATCTGGGCAAACGTATGAACTTGACTCGCAAACAAAGCAACTGGATATAAGTTGTGAAGCCGCGTGTCGGTCGAATTATGCACGTCGAGGGATACGAAAAGGACGCGCGGTGTCATGGGGTTTGTAGGCGGGAGCGACGGCGTTTTTGGCAGGCCGGTCGTGACGACATCACCACCAAGGACGGAAGCATACGAGTCGTCAAGCATCGCGTTGAGTAAATATGGATTTCGCGCATATGGCATGTATGGCAAGCAAACAACTAGGTCATACGGAAGTTCGGGCGTTGATTGATTAAATTTGGATTGTAGCTCTCGAGATAAACTTAGCGCACTGAGGTAAGTATCGCTTGATGAAGGGAGCTGAAGTAAGACGTGCGGAAGACCGCCTGTTTGAGGTGCCCAATGAAATTGCATTTCTCCGTCAGGATATTGCGTTGTGCGGATGGAGGCGAATGGGATTTGGCTGCGCTGCAAGCAGGATGAAAGTGATAAGTGTAGGACGCTGTTTGTTCCGGCAATAAACCACATGAAAGGAATGACCTGACAACACTCGCCGCTTGGAATTATATAACGACCGATTGCGAAAAAAAACTTCTTCACGTGTTGCTTCACGACCACACTTCTCCGCTAAAAACAAAAAAAGTTGAATCAAAAATTTACGGGCCACTAACAGCTTGGCATACTGGCATCAGTGGTTCGGAAGGGCTTGGCGTCTGCTTGGTGCTCTTTCGTGCGGGTCTTTTTATCAAGGAAGGATATCGAATATGAAAAAGAGTTTATTGCTAGGGACGCTTGCGGCCGTGCTGTTGAACGATGGCGCACAGAGCCAGCAGGTTAGGTTTTATGTGGGTGTTATGGGCGGTGGACAGCTGGTGCGCTTCAACGTCATCAACAACAGCAGCTTTGCGACGGGACAGAAAGTGTCGAGCCAAGCAGCTCACGATGCGGGTTATCAGGCCCCCGGCGGTGGTGACATTCCCCATCGGGCGCCTGCGAACGTGCATAAGGCGGAACTTGAAATTCCATCCATCCTCGCTGCTGCGGCAGGATTGAAAGTCGTAAGTAATGCGAATGCCATGCGAGGAAGCGGGAGCTTTTTCGTGGGTATGAGCTTTCCACTAGGACAACAGGCGTTTGGGGGGCTGGAGGCCCGAATAACTAAGGTGCTCGGAGGCCTAGAATACAACGGCGCAGGGCTGACGCCAAATTTGAAACAGTTCTCTCTGGCTGATGATAAAAAGAGCGTCGTTCCGTATAAGACCGATATCGCCGGCAAATACTTCCCTGTGGAAGTCGCCCTCAGCAATAAATGGGCTTTCGATGCCGTCGCAATGCTCGGTTTCACAGTCCCAGGTAGCGACGGGCGTCTGCGGGTGGCGGTCGGCGGATTGCTCGGAGTCGAACGTCTCAAGTTTAAGTTTAAACAGGTAGATAGCGGATTCTATTATTTCGCTGGTATAGCCGATGCTCTTCTGCACGCAGCAAAACTTGAGGTGGCACTGTCTAAAACCCCACTCGAAACAGCCATTGCCAGCCAAGCCCCCGTTGAATACGGCGACAAAGTCGTCGCGGCAACAGCCGCCTCCCCCGCAATCGTCGCAAGATATATTACGGCCGTGTACATAAGGGATTTCTTGTACAATATGAGGAAATTCAATGGTATATCGGATTCGTATAAGACGAACTTGCCACAGCAAGAGGGCGTTCCGAATCCATTGCAGATCAGTCAAGCAAATGCCTGGTACATACTCGAGCCGCTGATGTATGGAGCGTGGACAGAGGAAGATAACTACTATGATGCGTTTAAAACTCATTTGCAGGATCCGGACGTATCCTCAAATAACTGGGTTTTGCACGGTGGAATGTTGATTCGTGCCGAGTACAATCTATCTCGGAATATGTTCGTCCTCCTGGAACTTGCCGCTGTGCGCGTTCGGAAGGTCACAGCCGAGGCCGGGGTCAAAGTAAAGTCCTTGTCGGCAAAAGAGATCGATGCCGTGTGGGCAAAGGCAATCACAGATGGAGTATTTAATGATGCGTTAGCAAAATTGACGTATTCCGGGAATGAGCCGATGAACGTGAGCACGGATTCAGCTTCTCTGGCAGAACTGGCCAAAAAAGTCGGGGACGGAGATGGCATGTTCAGCAAGGGGGTGAGCGGCAGGGATCTAGAGATGGGGCAAATTTCCTACAAGTTTGATTGCGAGAAACAATGGGAATACAGGGCGTCGATCGGCTTTGGTTTCCGTTTCTAAGGCCTGGTTTAGTAAAAAGCAACATTTAATCTGTATTTGGCGTCTCTCGTGTGTGAGGGGCGCCTCTTTTTTATAGGCGCGGAGAACAGAGACAGATGATTAGATAAACGCCCGCGACTGTTATGAGCAAGAACAGTCTGATTTTCTGTAGAGAGTTCGCTATAATCCGACCAGCGAGGCGTTTTATGGTTTGTGGTCATGAATTCTCACGAAAAAGACAGACTTGCCCGTACAGCGAGCGAGGAATCGGCGTCCAACATTGAACGCAAAGAAAAATCCTCAAAGGAAGGACGCCCCACCTCTTGCCCCGAAAAATCTTCAAAAGAATCGAAAACTGCAGAACGAGACCAAAACACAACAAGTGACGCGGCAGCGTACGTCGCCAGCATCGAAGCCCAGTTGCACGAGTTGAAAAGCCAATATGTGCGAGCGCTTGCTGATCTGGAAAATACTCGTCGGCGCGCCCAAAAAGAGAAAGAAGAAACCGTAAAATTTGGAACCGCTGGCTTAGCAAAAGACGTCCTTCTGTTTATGGACAATTTGGAAAGGGCGCTTGGTAATCTGCCCCAAGCAGAGCTTACTCCTGAAATGACTCAATTCATAGACGGAGTGAACATGATATATCGCGACGCTAACAGCATGCTAGAGCGGCACGGGGTCTTCAAAATTGAGAGCAAGGGCAAAGTTTTTGACCCAGAGTTCCACCAAGCTGTGTCGGATGTTGCAGTGGATGGCGTCCCAAGTGGCACAGTAGTGGAAACGCTGCAAGCCGGCTACACCATAAACGGACGCCTGCTTCGTGCTGCGCTCGTCTCTGTTGCGAAGTAGAGTTATCATGTTTGGATCATTGACAGACAAACTATCTGGCGTGTTTGACCGCCTACGTGGCAAGGGTTTTTTAAATGAAGACGACATAAATACTGCCCTTCGCGACGTTCGCATCGCGCTAATTGAAGCGGACGTTGCAATTCCAGCAATAAAAGCACTAATGGCACGTGTAAAAGAACGAGCACTCGGGCAAGAAGTCTTTAAAAGCGTGACGCCTGGGCAAATGATCGCGAAATACGTTCACGATGAACTTGCTGAATTTTTAGGGGAACCTGCGCCTCTCAGCTTTAAAGCTAATTCTCCATTTTCTTACGTATTTGTCGGGTTACAAGGCGCCGGCAAAACCACGTCTGTGGCTAAAGTTGCAAAATACCTAACCAATTTCCGCAATGTGATGACTGCCTCGCTGGATGTACATCGCCCTGCAGCACAAGAGCAGTTGGCGGAATTATCTGAGAGTGTTGGTGTGAAAAGTTTGCCGATCGACAAAACTCAAAAACCCCTGGCTATCGTAAAAAGAGCAATTGAATTCGCCAAGAAAGAAAACATAGACATAATTTTGTTTGATACGGCTGGGCGGCTGCACATTGACGATGAAATGATGCAAGAGCTCGTAGACATTCATGGAAAAGTCGCCCCTGTCGAAACATTGCTTGTCCTGGATTCATTAATGGGACAAGACGCAATCAACACGGCAAACGCGTTTGGAGAAAAGGTCCCACTAACTGGACTAATTTTTACGCGTGCAGACGGGGATGCGCGCGGTGGAGCGATTTTATCTGCGCGTTTTGCGACGGGATGCCCCGTAAAGTTTCTAGGGACCGGAGAGCACGTTAATAAGCTTGAATTGTTCGACTCCACGCGCATCGCAGACCAGATCCTGGGAATGGGGGACATCGTAAAATTTGTTGAAGCAGCCGAAAAACTCGCTTCGGATGATACCGCCAATAGACTGCAAAAACGCATGGAAAAAGGGATATTCAACTTAAACGATATGTTGACTCAATTGGACGCATCAGCGCGCGAAGAAGGTCTTTCAGACGTGCTGGGCGCAGGATTTTTGGGAAAAGAGACAACACAGTTGCTAAAAGCTAAAGATTCTAAGTTGATACTAAGGCAAAACGCAGCCCTGATAAGGTCCATGACACCGAAAGAACGGGCAAATTATAAAATTTTAAACGCATCTAGACGAAGGAGGATCGCTGCTGGCGCAGGTCAAACCGTGGCAGACCTCAACAAGTTTCTAAAGGCGTTCGAAGCCACCCAAGCCTTGGTGAAGCGCGTTTCGAAAGGCAAGGGGCTGGGGGAGCTATTTAACATGCTAAGATCCGCGCGCAGATAGCCACACAGACGTTCTTCGTTATACATGAACGAGCTCCAAAACATACAGCCCACATCTGGCTGGCTAATTGTCGACAAACCCACGAACACGTCTTCTGCTCGTGCGGGAAACTTAATTCGAAAGGCGCTTAATTTTCGCAAGATTGGACATGTTGGAACGTTAGACCCCATGGCCACGGGGCTGCTTATTTGCGCAGCAAACGAAGCGACTAAGTTTATCCCATACTTCACGCCAGATTTGCCTGCCTGCACGCGTGTGCGCAAAGAATATGTTTTCGAAGTCGCCTTTGGCCAATCCACCGACTCGTACGATGCTGAGGGCTCGGTTACCGGAGTATCAACACATTTTCCCCGCGCAGAGCACTTGGCAGAAATCTGCAAATCGATGATTGGCCGTCAGCAGCAATGTCCGCCCATTTTTTCAGCAATAAAGCACGGCGGAAGAAGGCTATGCGATATGGCAAGACGCGGGGAATGCATCACGCCACTGCCACGAGAAATATTTATTCATTCGCTTGAATTGGTCCATTGCGTGGAAGACAACGGTGTTCGGTCGGCAACATTCAAAGCCTCTGTTTCCGGCGGAACCTACGTTCGGTCGCTGGCGCACGATATCTCACTAAAAGCTGGCACACTTGGGCATGTAACCTCCTTGAGGCGAACAAAAGACGGCCCTTTTGATATATCTCAGGCTATTTCGCTGGAAAAGCTCGTTAATTTAGCGCATAAAGAGGATATAAGTAGTTTCCTCGTCCCGGTAGGGGCTGTTCTGGGCGACATCCCGGCTGTTTCCGTTTCCGAGCGAGATTTTGATGGCGCCGTCTGTGGAAGGGCCTTTTCGGTTGCTGAGCCTAGTTTTGAAAGTCTATCCGATTCAACCTTTGTCAGGATTATGTTCGGTGGGACGTTTCTCGGGGTTGGGTGGCTCGAAAGTGGTGTATGCTACCCTCGCCGGCTGCTGTCGTTTCCTTAAATATTAGGGAGTTGTTGATGTCGATTACAAAAGATAAAAAGCAAGAATTAATTCAAAAGTTCGCCAAAAAGCCCGGAGACACGGGGTCAACAGAAGTTCAGGTCGCAGTATTAACTGAGCGAATTAACAATTTGACAGGACACATGAAAGATCACGAGAAGGATTTTCACTCCCGGCGCGGTTTCCTCATGTTAGTCGGGCAGCGCCGCAGATTACTGGATTACCTGAAGCGTGTGGATGAAGGACGCTATCGTGATTTGCTGCGTGTGCTTGGGCTGCGTCGCTAGCGTGGTCGCTCGGGGACAGGATGAAGCCCGCCAAGTGTCAAGTGGAAAAATGTTTCTGTGCCGTTCTTTTTTTTGGTATAAGTGATTGTGAGGAGTGGGGGAGTGAGTGAGTTCTCGATATCCTGTAGGAGTATAGCTCAATTGGTAGAGCGTCGGTCTCCAAAACCGAAGGTTGTGGGTTCGATTCCTACTGCTCCTGTCCTAATTCATTAGTTTTAAAGAAAAACGAGGATATGTGATGAACGAGAAAGAATCGGCCGCGAGCTCTCAGAATAGGTCTCTGATTCTGCGAAGTCGGAAGTTCGTTGCTGAAGTGAGGAAAGAGCTCGCGCAGGTTGTGTGCCCGACAAGACATGACGCAGGGGTCACGACGTTGATCGTGTGTATATTGGCGTTCATCATGTCGCTGTATTTACTAGTGGTCGATCGTAGCATTCTGTTTCTCGTACAGTCGATAATGGGGTAGCGAATGGAAGCCTCAAAGTGGTATGTCGTCAGCGTGTACTCCGGATTGGAGAACGGCGTTGTCAGCGGAATAAAGACACTGGCAGCCAAAAAGGGGTTGATTGACCAGATTGACGACATTGTGATCCCGACAGAAGATGTGGTTGAAGTTCGAAGAGGGAACAAAGTTACATCGAAAAAGAGCTATTTTCCTGGATACGTTCTGCTCAAAGCAAGGTTATCAGATGAGCTGCAAAGCCTTATATGCGGAGTTCCTCGCGTAAACGGTTTTCTCGGCGCAAAAAAGCCGCTGCCAGTATCCGAATCTGAGATCGCGCGCATATTTGAACAAATCAAAGAATCCCAGGAACGGCCACGCAGCAAAGTGTCTTTCGAAACTGGAGAAGTCGTCAAAGTAAACGACGGCCCGTTTGCGTCATTTTCTGGCGCGATAGAGGCTGTGGACCATCAGAAAGAACGGTTGACTGTTTCCGTTATGATTTTTGGGCGCCCCACTCCAATTGAGTTTGAGTTTTGCCAGGTTGAAAAAGCTTGAGTTCTGTCACTGACGTAGAATTTGGACCGTTAGAGGCAGAGCGTCACTATACATATCCCACCTGACTATTCGGGTTTTATTGAAGCTCAACGCATTGTAAAACTACAATTCAACGTCTTGCTCACGGCAAACTAATCGAGCTCGGGATCATCAGAATACGCCGCGTCGTCCCAAGGATTAGGCTCGTCAGGATTTGGACTGAATAGTACCTCACTCGTGTCTTCTTCTGCAGCTCCAGCAAGTGGTTTCCTTGCAACTGGATCTGAGGACCCGACCGTAGTACCTGATTCACCCGGCTGGCGACGAGTGCTTTTTAGCCCGCCAGCTCGATGCGCCAGCTTCCTGAGCCAATGATTTTTTAGCTGAATATCAGTCCGGCCAGGAAAGAACTGAGCAAGTATCGTCCACTTGGGCCCAAACTCTTGTATTTTGCTTCTTAACAGCTCACTTTCTTGCCGCGTCCACCGCCGCGTTGTCAGCCCAACAGAAAGGTAGCGTTTCCAACGTTCTTTGCATTGGCGAGCGGTTCTGCCTGATATCTGTGCTGCAACTTCGTCCCAGTTGGCTGTCCCAAAACTGCTTACGCATTGACAGATGAGAGCATCCTCAGCAGCTGTAAACCTTCGACGCTGCCGGCGCTTGCCCTCTTCCGGAATTTCCTGGCACGACGCATCGCCTGATAGAACCAGCCGTGCCACATCAAAAGAAGCACCCGGTGGCGGGAAGGGCGAACCACTACATCCATCTTCAGCCGAAGATCCGCGACCAACGTTTGCCAACAACGAAAATAGCGCAAACGCAGCAACCTGAAGAACTCGCGCCATCGCCCCTCCTAGAGCCATCACAGTAATCTAGCAGGGAGCATGCCACATCTAGAATCAGTCGTCTAGCCAGGCCCAGGGCCTACGCACGAAAAATTTGCGCCAAACAACTTGACAAATGGTTGAAAGACATCGCGTTCTTTCGCATCAAGGATTTTGTCGATTGCCCAGGTTTTCGCTGTACCACTTTTAATG
>JAIRNK010000021.1 GCA_031258095.1 Holosporales bacterium | reverse complement strand
AAAATTAGAAGGAATTTCCTTGGATGCTTTTTGATAACGTCATAGATGATCATAGCTTAAGCTGCATTTTAGAGTACTCTTGCCAGTTTTTTAGCCAATGTCCCCGCCAAAAGCAACTCGACCTGCGGTTTTTGCAACAGGTCTAATATTGGCAACTATAGCGTCAATATCGTTCCTGCGACTGTTAATATATTTATAAAGCTTATTTAAAACAAACGTTCCTTGTGATTGTCTGTATCCACTATGTCCTAGGCGCGGACGGAACTGGCCGTCGCGTCCAAGTGCGGGATTTAATGGCATTGTGGAGTTACATGCTTCGAAACAATATTCGCAAATAACGTCGAGTTTGAGATCTTCACGAAATCCAGAAATTGTGTAGCGTTCCTCCTTATTCGTCCATATATCGTTGTTGTCATTTTTACCAAACTTCCCATCACAATGTGTATTGCTGATATGGTGCAGGGCGTGCGTTAATTCATGAAAAATTGAGCCAACGAGAGATTTTTGGCGCGTTGTTAAAGGACGAACGACTGCCGAATCCCAACATTTCACATGGGAGCTCTATAGTTTGAACCAAGCAAATTATCGAACGGAATTATCGAACGGAACTAAAGTGAGTTTTAGTCATTATTATTGTAGTCTTTCCATATAAGCAGACAACGAGCGGATACGGAATGCCAATTCCATCTATGAAGCGGAACATCGAGCCCTGGCAAGACCCAAACGCAGAACCTTACATCCAGATTGAATCGATCAGCAAAAAGTACGCATTCATAGAGGCCGTTCGCAACGTATCGCTCTCGATATATAAGGGTGAGCTCTTTTCTCTTTTGGGGGGGTCCGGCTGCGGAAAAAGCTCTTTACTTCGTGTCCTTGCGGGATTTGAGGCGCCGACATCCGGACGGGTGATTATTGACGGCGTCGACATAACTAAGCTGCCGCCATACGAGCGGCCAGTAAACATGATGTTTCAATCGTACGCGCTATTCCCGCATATGACTGTTTATCAGAACATTGCCTACGGCCTGAAGCAAGAATCACTCCCAAAAAGTGTGATTCACGAGCGCGTGATGGAGTCTCTTGACCTTGTACAATTATCTTCGCACGCCAACCGCAAGCCGAATGAGCTCTCCGGAGGCCAAAAGCAGCGCGTGGCTCTCGCAAGGAGCTTGGTCAAACGCCCGAAACTTCTGTTGTTGGACGAACCGCTGACAGCGTTGGATAAGCGATTGCGGGAACAAACGCAATTCGAACTTGTGAATATTCAGGAACGCGTTGGAATTACGTTTATTCTAGTAACACATGACCAGGAAGAGGCGATGACCATGTCTACGCGAATGGCAATCATGGAGGAGGGGCGAATTCGCCAAGTGGGCGCGCCGCACAATGTGTATGAATTCCCGAACTCACGCTTTGTTGCAGAATTCATTGGCAGTGTGAATATATTCGATGGCGTCGTGGTTGAGGATGAGTTTGACCACGTGCTGATTGAGTCTCCCGAGGCGAATTGCCTTATTTACGCCACTCACGTTGGTGCGACGCCTGTTGGTTCGAACGTTTCCGTCGCGATTCGTCCTGAAAAGGTGATGATGTCGCAGACTCCACCAGCTGGCAACCGGAACTGCACCAAGGGAATTGTACGAGACATTGCATATTTGGGGGACATTTCGATTTATTATGTTGAGCTCCCATCAGGCGTGCGAGTGCAGTCTTCTTTGCCGAATTTATTGCGGTTGTCAGAACGAAATGTTACTTGGGACGATGAGGTATATTTGTTTTGGCGAGCAGAAAACGGAATCCTGCTTACCGCGTAACGTGTCTGACAGCGTAACAAGTCAGGAAAGAGCTATTGCGGGCGAGGTTTAATAAGCAAGGGTCAAATTTGATAGGCGAGGGTCAAATTGTTGAATAACATGAAGCACACATTGCGATTGCGAACATTGCGTCAGACCGCGCAGCGAGTGCAATCGAAGGTGCGATTTCAATCGATTATCATAAGTATTCCATTGGCATGGAGTCTGTTGTTTGTCCTCGTCCCTTCGCTGCTGGTGTTAAAAATCAGCTTATCGAAGTGCCGACTCGGACTGCCACCATTCACGGAATTATTACAACACGCCGATTTGTACTTATACAACGTTGCCGTCTATTTCGGGAATTACTTGGCGATTGCGTCTGACCCGTTCTACTTTTCTGTGGTGTTGTCGTCTTTTTTGATGGCTGCAGCGTCGACCATTTTGTGCTTGATTATTGGGTATGCGATGGCATATGGCATAAGCCGTGCACCGAAGCGTTACCACATTGTTTTGATATTGATGATTGTGCTGCCGTTTGCCACGTCGTTTTTGGTGCGCGTGTATGCGTGGATGAGCCTGTTGAATACGCACGGTATCGTGAATACGCTGCTGCTGAAGATTGGCCTAATAAGCGCACCGCTGCGCATGTTGGATAATAACTATGTCGTTTGCCTAGGAATGGTGTACTGCTATTTGCCGTTCATGATTTTGCCGATTTACGCAACGTTGGACAAGATTGACAAGTCGTACATCGAGGCGTCATATGACCTTGGAGCCAGCAAATGGCAATCTTTTTGGCGCATAATTCTGCCAATTTCCATGCCTGGCGTTTTGGCCGGGTGTTCGCTTGTTTTTGTTCCCGCGCTTGGAGAGTTTGTTATTCCGGAGCTATTAGGGGGGGCGCGGACAATGACGATTGGGCAAACAATTTGGTGTGAATTTTTTAACAACAGAGACTGGCCGTTAGCGTGCGCGATTGCGGTTTTGATGATGTTTTCGTTCGTGTTTTACATAATCTTGTCGCGGATCCTCCCGAATTTTACGAAAACGGGGACTTGATGGAGCACCATGACTCAGCGCTGTTAGGAGAAGCCGCTAATTCGGCATCGAATACGGCAGCTGAACATATCCCACTTGTGGCTGGACGTATTGGTCCGTATTGGATTGCGGCAATGTTTGAGGAGCGCTTGGTATCGGAACTATAATGTAGCCAGCCGCCGGGCTCAAAGATATTGGCTGAAAATGAGGGTTTGGCGAGGTGATTACGAACTGAGTTCCCCCTGGGAGGTACGTAACACTTTGCTGGCTGTTAGCGATCGGCATGGTTACGACTTCGGCGGAACCATACTGTGGCGACGACTGATTTTTGCTTGTTCGCGCCGAATTAGTTGCCGTATACGACGACTTACTTGCCTTGTTTTTACTATTTTTGTTTTCCGACTCATCTGAATCATCGTTTGAGTTTGGTCCTTCAACGGCAGGAACATCGAAACATGAATTTTGATATTGACTGGGCTGTACTTGAGTTTGCGGAACTTGAGCCGCATAGTAAGGCTGCGCAGCGTACGGATTTTCGTATCCCACTTGTGCCCCGTAGTTTGTTCCAGGTTCTGCCATTGGATTCATCTGGTACTCAACGTTTTGGTATTGAGGCACTCCCTGATATTGAGGCGCCCCCTGAGCTGGCGAGTATGGCTTTTGCTGAACAGGTACTTGATACTCCGCCTGGTATTGTGGTGCATACTCTTGCCCAGGAGGGAGTTGTTGGGCAGGGGAATATGGAGGTGCGTTTTCATACGAAACATTCTGGCCTTGAGGCGGAGCCCCTTGATTATTACCAAATCCTTGTTTGATGGCGCTTCCCGCGCGGTTAACAAGATTTTGAAGCATGCCGCTATTAAATAGACCGCCTTTTGATTCATTTTGTGCGTTTTGGCCATCTTCGTTGCCTTGATCGCCCTGAGGTGCCCCACCCGCTGCTGGGTTTCCTTGCTGTTGTGCTGCAGGTGGATAGGAAGCGTAACTTGGAGGAGGTGCGTAACTTGGAGAAGGTGGAGAAGGGGAAAATATGGGTTGATAGCTGTAGCCGTACGGCGGAGACATCATCGGATATCCATACATTGAGAACGACTTTGTCGAAAGCGCCAACCACGCTTGCAAAATAATCCCCAGCAGCAAAAACGGCGTTAGCTTGACCGGCGCATTTCTGTGATTGCGCTTATATGTTATCATGACATCTGTGACACCACTAATCCACGGTTAAATTATCGCAAAAAGATACATAATAAAGAGTTAACAAATTATTTGGATTTTAAATTATATATTCGTGTCTACACATTCCATCTGACGTTCCGGGTTTATTGAGAGCTCAAAGCCTTGTAACATCAGGACTTGTTTTCCGGAGCGTCAGTCGGGAGCCATAGACTCATCCCAGCTGAAACTCAGTCCGGAAAATCCAGAATCCAGTAAAGATGAACGACTGTCAAATCTCAACGTTTCAGCTGGGACCCGTATAGATAATCCCCATAAGGGCTGTTTGGGCTTGCAACCCCAATTTCTCAATAGCAACCAATAATGGCTCGGTCGACTAATGCAGGCGTTGGCAGACCTGCAGAAAGCTCTGCGAAGGTTCGGATCGTTTGACATTCTCGCGTCTTTTCGCATACTACAGTAGATGGTCTTGTATCCGTTTTTAGGGAGAAAGTACGTGCCGGCCTCGACGCCACCGCAGGAGATTATCAAACTAGATCACGTGGGATTGCAGTATTCCGATGATCGGTTCGTATTCTTTGATGTGAACTATAGTGTATTTGCTGGAGATTTTTACTTCCTGACGGGGAAAAGTGGCGTAGGAAAAACGTCATTCTTAAAAATGCTGTACAAAGCCGTACATCCCTCACTGGGACACGTGCATGTGTTCGGATATAACCTCAGTGCTCTTAGTAGATCCGAATTGCCAGTCTTTCGGCAGCACGTCGGTTTGATTTTCCAAGATTGTCGTTTGATTCCAACCCTGTCCATTGTCGACAATGTCGCGCTGTCTATACACATTGGCGGCAGTCAATATCGGCGCTCCTGTGCTTACGCAAAAGAACTGTTGGATTGGGTCGGACTCGGGGAATGTTTGAATTCGCACCCAGACGCCCTGTCTGATGGGCAAAAGCAACGAGTTGCCATTGCTAGGGCCGTCGTAAAACGCCCGGCATTGCTCCTTGCGGATGAGCCTACCGGAAATTTGGATGACGAAAATGCCTTTCGCCTAATGGCGCTCTTTGAAGAGCTTCATCGGATGGGAACAACTGTTATTCTGGCGACACACAATAACGAATTGGTAAAGAGTTTTGCCTATCCGAAGCTTATACTGCGAGAGGGAACCCTTCTTCTAAGCGATAATGGTTTTCATGCGCGAGAAAAGGTGCAACAGCAAGGTTAGTCGCAAACGCGTGCGGGGATCAAGTTCATATCGAAAGTACGAACTTCGCAGCAAAAACACTGTAGCTCTTCGCTAAAATATAGGGTTCCCGACTGACGCTCCGGGGGATAAGTCATGATGTTACAAGGCGTTGAGCTCTCAAGAAACCCGGAACGTCAGATGGGATGTGTATACGTTACAAGTGCGGCATGAAGGATAGTTTTACGAAAATCCAAGAGGCGGTTTGCAAGCCGACACCTGAGCCCCAAAGCAATGCGTTTGAGAGTGCTGACCCCCAAAATGGTGGTGATAGAATCGAATCCGAAACTCATCCTTCGAGGAGTAACAGTGAATTGGCGCGCGGGCAAGACGTCATCAAATCGGCAGTAAAGTCTTTTCCCACATCACCTGGCATTTACAGGATGTTGGACAAAGAAGGAAAGATCCTTTACGTCGGCAAGGCTAAAAATCTGAAAAACAGGGTTACGTCCTACACGAAAGTAAATGACCTGAATTACCGCATTCGGCGTATGGTGAGCAACGTTCACAACGTGACATTCGTGGTAACCAGCACAGAATCTGATGCGATCTTTCTTGAAGCCGACCTCATCTACACCTTAAAGCCACCATACAACGTGCTCTTAAAGGAGTCTTCTCCGTTTGTGTCGATTGGGCTCAGCAAACATCACGATTTCCCGCGGATATGGAAACACCGTGGGCCAAAGTCTGATGACGAATATTTGGGGCCGTTTTCCTCCGTAAAAAGCGTTGATGACGCGCTCGTCAATATTCAAAAAATATTTCAATTGCGCACGTGCACAGACTACGCGTTTAACCTCAGAACGCGCCCTTGCCTGCAATACGACATCAAACGATGTTCGGCGCCGTGTGTGAACAGGATTTCCCGCGAAGAATATCAACAGGCCGTACGAAACAGCAAGGAGTTCTTAACCGGCAAGCTTGTTGTCGTGAAGGATTTTTTGAAGAGCGAAATGTTGAAGGCAAGCGATGAACAGAATTACGAAAAAGCCGCAAGATGCCGGGATACGATACGACGATTGGAAAAGCTGACGAATATTGAGAAGGCAGAGTTTGGACACTTGGTTGATGCGGACATTATTGCAATATATCAGCAAGCGGCGGCAAGTGAAGTTAATACAGGCGAAGTTGATGCAACGCCGTGCCACGTGCACTTTGGTCTAACCCCTTGCGTTCAAGTTCTAATTATCCGAAACGGCTTATATCTTGGGGGAGACGCGTTTTTTTTGGATTCATACGCCAACTTGAACACTCCAAGCGAAAATTTGTCGTCATTTCTCCAGCAATTTTACTTAAACCGCACGCCCCCAAGTCACATTCTCGTAAGCCACATGCCAGAGAACATTTCTGCGTTGCAAGAGGCGCTGGCTAACAAATACGGCCATCCCGTCGCAATCAAATGCCCGCGCAACAAAAACAAATGGGTATCGCAGGCGCTGAACAATGCGATGCAGCAAAGCCAATATGAGACGGCAAGGACCCTGGATTTTCAGGACAATATCCAACGGCTAGCAAGCGTCTTTTCATTGCCCAAGGTTCCTGAGCGGATTGAAATTTACGACAACAGCCATAACCAAGGCACGTACGCGTACGGCTGCATGGTAGTTACGAACACGACAGGATTCGACAAAAAGTCATATCGCAAATTTGCAGTTGCGGCTCACAAAGATGACGACTTTAGCCTGCTCGGCGGAAGTGATTTTGCGATGATGGAAGAAATGATGACGCGCAGGTTTAAAGATGCGTCAGCCCTGCCTGACTTAATGATTATCGACGGCGGGGCGGGACAGCTGTCTGCTGTGCTGGGGGTTCTGGCCAAATATTCTCTGCAGATTCCGATGATTGGCGTTGCTAAAGGGCCGGACAGAAATGCCGGACGCGAGCGCTTCTTTTTGCCAGGACGCGCTGCGCCAATATCGCTGACTGAGCATGATCCAACGTTGCATTTTATCCAGCGGTTGCGAGACGAGGCGCACAGGTTCGCGATTGGGACGTACCGAAGCGCGCATACTCGCAGCCTTACAAAATCGCAACTGGACGAGATTCCTGGCATTGGGAGCGTGCGCAAAAGGGCGCTTATTACTGCGTTGGGGTCTGTTGCTGCGGTAAAAAAGGCTTCAATCGAGGACTTGCAGCAAGTAAACGGGATTACGGCGGCGGTCGCAAAAAGCATATATGATCATTTCCACTAAGCCTTGCCGTGTACGCGCTGAGCTTGAATATCCACATCCCACCTGACTCTTCGGATTTTATTGAAGTTCAACGCCTTGTAAAACCACAAAAATCCACCCGGCGAGTCAGTCGGGAGCCCTTGTATCAGCAGGATTTGTTCCCCGAAACGTCAGTAATATCTGCGTCATTGATCTCAACGAGCGCCCAGGTTGCGGCCTTAGCGCCCAGGGACTCTGTGCTGACGTCAATCTCGGTTGTGCACTGTCCAATACCACTTGTGAGAACGACTATAGCAGCGGCTACGATTATGTTTAATTTTTTCGTTTTGCGTTCCCAAATTCAACCATATTGGCATCGCCGACATCACCTCCGTTCTTATAATGTTTCCACAGGCAAAAATCAACACAAAAAAGTAGCACGCTGTTCCTGCGCCAAGCGTTCCGCCAACAATTATGCCGTTAGTCGAATCAGCACAGTCTGCAAATCAATCAACGGCAGCAGCCGTCTCATTTCTGGCCCGTTCGCTCGTCCAGTGAGGCGCATTCGAATAGGGTGAACTAAATTAAAGCCCTTTCTGTCGCTCGTATCTTGTAGAAACTTAAGCCACGAATCCCACACGTTTTCGTCAAAAAACACAGCGGAAAAATCTTTAAAGGTTAAGGGGGCCGAGGCCTCTCCTGGAGAATTGACACGCGCCATCAACCAATCAGCAGAACCACGAACGAAATCAACGTCCTTTTCTGGAAGATCCGGCGCGTCGATTTTTCCGTGCAATACAGATTTCCAGTATTCCACATCCTCAATTCGGTCCAACGCCTCTCTAACGACGTTCCATTCATTTGCTGTCAAACCGTCCGCTTGCTCACGACGAACAAGTTCAACAAAAGGCATCGTGTGCAGAATTTTGTGCTGTATTCCACGCAACGTTTTATCGTCGACTCTAGCGCCTCCGTGAACCTTACTTATATCAACGTGCTCCGCAAGATCGCGGATCTCATCTGTGACGTACAATGGATCAGACGAGCCAAGACTAGCCAAGAAACAATTCAGAGCCATCGGCTCAAAGCCTTCCGACCGCAAATGTCTTATGCAATAACTATTCAACCGTTTCGATAAAGGCTGCCCAGCATTGTCTAATAACAATGCCATGTGCGCAAATTGCGGAGGTGGCGCGCTTATCCCCAAACACTTGTATAAAGCGTCAAACAGCTGGAGCTGAATGGCCGTGTTTGTTACGTGGTCCTCTCCGCGAATTATGTGCGTTATGCCGAAGTCGATATCGTCTATGACCGAAGATATTGTGTACAAAAACGTGCCGTCCTCTTTTATCAAAACAGGATCGCTTAAGCTAACTCGTGGATTAAACGACAGGTGTCCTTTTATGATATCGTCGAACGCCGTTTCTTCATCTTTTAGCTTAAAGCGCCAATGGGGCCCCCGTCCTTGCCTTTCCCAGTTTGAGCGCTCTTTGTCTGTTGCAGTCAGCGCACTCCTGTCGTATATAGGCGGTTGCTTTTTCGCAAGCTGAAGGCGCCTTTTTTGCTTTAACTCTTCAAACGTTTCATAGCAAGGATATAAGTACCCTTCCTCGATTAACTTTTGCGTACATTCAGTGTAGCGGCTTACTCGGTCAGATTGCCGAGCAAAAATGTCGTAGTCTAAACCCAACCACGATAAGTCTTCGAATAAACCATCTATGTATTCTTGTTTCGATCGCTCTCTGTCTGTATCGTCGAGTCTGAGCATGAATTTGCCGTCATACTTTCTCGCGAAAAGCCAATTTAACAAGGCTATCCTGGCGTTTCCCAGGTGAATATACCCGGTTGGACTTGGCGCAAACCTAACGATACTCTGCATATCACCACCGCTGTTATAAGATATACATATCCCATCTGACTCTTCGGGTTTTATTGACGTTCAAAGCAGTATAAAACTACAAAAATCCACCCGGCGAGTCTCCACCCGGGTCAGTAGGGAGCCCTATATCCCGGCGGCGTGCGCCCCCTAGACGAGAGAAATAACGGCCATTGGCGCATTATCTCCATAGCGACGCCCAGCCTTAACTATGCGGCAATACCCACCAGGGCGCGCCTGGAAACGCTCCGCGATAGTTGTCAGAAGTTTTGAGGCAACTGACTCATCACCGATACGAGTAATCGCCCGGCGACGAAGTGCAAGCCGCTCCGCATCAGACGCTGCAGCCTGGTACCGCTTGCCAAGAGTAATGACTTTTTCTGTCAATGGACGGAGCTCTTTTGCTTTGGGAAGGGTAGTCGTAATGTGCTCATGTTCTAGCAGAGAACAAATCATGTTTCGAAACATTGCCTTGCGATGAGCCGACGTACGGTTCAACAGCCTATGTGCCATTCCATGTCTCATAACACCCTCTCTAATCCCAGAGCAATAAAACCGACAAACCTAAAAACTAACTAGAATACGGATCGTCCAATCCCTTCGCCAAATCGTCTATGTTGGACGGAGGCCAATTCGGCAAAACCATCCCTAGCGCGACGCCCATTTGAGCCAAAACCTCTTTGATTTCGTTTAAAGATTTTCTACCAAAGTTCGGCGTCTTTAACATCTCAGACTCCGTTTTTTGCACCAAATCCCCGATGTAAACGATATTTTCGTTTTTCAAGCAATTCGCAGCTCGAACAGACAGCTCAAGCTCTTCCACCTTACGAAGCAAATTCTTATTAAAGCCCAAGGCGTCCCCGTCTCTGGATGCATTGAATAACTTTGGTTCGTCAAAATTAATGAACTGCTGCATTTGGTCAACTAAGATGCGCGCGGCGTACGCCAACGCATCGTCCGGCTTAACCGAGCCGTCCGTTAAAATCGTCATCGTTAACTTGTCATAGTCCGTTCGCTGCCCTACTCGAGTGGGATCAACCTTATAAACGACCCGTTTCACAGGAGAGAACAACGCATCTAACGGAATGACGCCAATGGTTTTCACGCTATCCGGGTCGTATATGGCAGGAACAAATCCCTTGCCACTGTCGACCGTCAACTCCATACTTAGTTTAGCATTATCCCCCAATGTGCAAATTACTGCATTGGGCTCCAAAATATCGACCCCAGCAACAGCCTCAAGATCCCCTGCTGTAACAATCTTCGGTCCCTTAACCGACAACCGAACTTTTTTGGGCAGGTCAGATACCAGCTTGACGCCAATGGCCTTGATATTTAGTACTACATCCGTGACATCTTCCAGGACTCCAGGAATGGATGAAAACTCGTGCAATACGCCGTCGATTTTCATAGAGACGAAGGCAGCTCCATGCAGTGATGATAAAAGGACACGGCGCAAAGCGTTCCCCAGAGTTGTTCCAAATCCACGCTCAAGCGGTTCGGCCACAATCACAGCTTCACGCATAGACGCATCCGTGTATTGAACGTCCAACTTGCCCGCCTTAATTAACGATTGCCAATTTTTTTCGATCACAGACATACCCCATAAATAGAAACGACACGAACCGTCTTGCCCCCGTCTTCCCCCGATTTACTCCGCTGCCTATTACATTGCCAGACCGCCCAGCAAACGTTACACCCTTCTTCGCTTTGGTGGTCTGCAACCATTGTGGGGAATCGGACTAGTATCAGATATAGACGTTATTGAAAAACCGAACGACTGCATTGCCCGAAGAGCAGTCTCACGTCCTGAACCTGGGCCCTTTACGACAACCCGAAGTGTCCGAACACCGTGTTCTGCCGCTTTTTTAGAGACAGCCTCGGCTGCGATCTGAGCAGCATACGGGGTGGATTTCCGAGAACCTTTAAAGCCGACCATACCCGAAGATGCGGACGCGATCGCATTCCCAAACTCATCCGCGATTGTAATCAGCGTGTTGTTAAACGTCGAGTTAACGTAAGCAACGGCATGAGCAATATTCTTACGATCTTTTCTTTTTAATGTTCCCGCACTGTTTACGGCCATAAATCACCTAAATGTAAAAATTACCTAGTGGCAATCTTCTTTCCGGCAATCGGAATTGCCTTGCCCTTTCTAGTCCTTGCGTTTGTGTGAGTCCGCTGTCCCCTAACTGGCAACCCTTTGCGATGACGTAGACCACGATAACACCCCAAATCCATTAAGCGCTTTATGTTAGTTGAAACTTCTCGGCGGAGATCTCCCTCAACGCTGAAATTCCCACTATCAATCACCTCACGAATGTGCAACACTTCCGCATCTGTCAACTGGTGGACTCGTACATCCGGAGATACTCCAGCGCGATTTAACACGGTGATCGCATTCTTCGGCCCAATGCCATATATATAACGCAAAGCAACGCCAACTTTCTTCTGAGTTGGGATATTTACACCTGCTATACGCGCCATATTGCTCTCCCACTCGACTAAAACTACGTCAACACAACATGCAACACCGCGTCGGCAACCACATCGGGAGGCTGCGACGCGTCAACAACCAAAAGTTCACCTCGAAGCAAATAGTACTCCACGAGAGGAGCCGTCTTCTCTTGATAGACGTCCAAACGCGTACGTATTGCCTGCTCATTATCATCGCTTCTGCGCAAGAAATCGACCCCACCACAGAGGTCACAAACTCCTTCCACGCCCGGCACTACTGTCTTATCATTGTACAGTTTCCCACATGTTTTACAAGAGTAGCGCCCGAGCATTCGTTGAAACACGACTGAAGAGCTCACCTCTAGGTAAAAAGCTCGCACTGCCCAGCCAGCGAGTAACGTGGAAAGCTTCTCGGCCTGCAAAACGGTTCTAGGAAAGCCGTCAAATACGACATTTTCTTTTCGATTGGAATCTAAGAAATTTTCGACCATGGCCAAAACCATTTCGTCTGACACGAGCAAGCCTTTGTCGCACAGCGCCTTCACTTCTTGGCCCAAGGCGGATCCCGACTGGATTTCCGCACGCAATGCATCACCAGACGCAAAGACCGAAAAGCCTAACATCGCGTCAAATGCGCGCGTGAGCGTCCCCTTACCAGACCCCGGAGCACCCAATAATATTAATGCTTGGTGTTTTCTTTTGGGGTCAATGTCACCTGCTTCCACTGACAGGGGATATTCCACCCCTACCCCCCCGGGCGCTTCTTGCGTGGACGCCTTGGATTTATCGAGCTCCACCATCAGAACTTCCCCTGCAAGTTGGCTTTCTTTATTAAGCCTTCGTATTGGTGAGCCATCAGGTGCGATTGAATTTGCCCGATAGTATCTATTGTCACGCTAACGACAATCAGCAAGCTGGTCCCGCCAATGTAAAAAGGTAAAGTCAATTTTGTCACGATAAACTCTGGAACAACGCAAATCAATGCGAGGTAGATGGCCCCAACAGTCGTCAGTCTGGTCAACAAATAATCGATATAGTCTGCCGTTTGCTGCCCTGGCCGAATCCCAGGTATGTAGCTCCCAGATTTTCGCAAATTATCCGAGGTTTCCTTAGGATCGAACATCAACGCCGTATAGAAAAACGCGAAATAAACGATCATGGATACGAACAGGATTATGTATGCGGGCTTATCTCTTGCCAAGAAACTAGAAAAGAACTTCAGCCAAGAGCCCTCGGAGTCACGCATGAACGAGAGAATTGTTGCAGGAAACATAATCAGCGACGAAGCAAAGATCGGTGGCATGACTCCTGCGCTATTTAGTTTTAATGGCAAATGAGTATTTTGCGCGACAGCTGGCATTCCAGCACGGACCTGCCGCTTCGGATATTGAATAGGAACTCGCCGCTGGCTGCCTTCGACAAACACGACGAAATAGAGAACACCAATAACACCAGCAAAAACCAAGAGGATAACAGGAAGCGACACAGCCTGACTTTTACCTAAGGCCAGCGTCTTGAATAATGCACTAGGAAGGTTGGCAACGATTCCAGCATATATGATAAGAGACGTTCCATTCCCAATTCCCCGAGAGGTAATCTGGTCACCAACCCAAACCAAAAACATTGTGCTTCCGGTCAATGTCAAAATGGTCATCAATCTGAAAAATAAACCAGGGATGGTTACCGCTGGTCCAAGGGATCCGTGCAAATGTTCCAAACCGGCAGACACGCCAAATGCCTGAACCGAAGCCATCATAATCGCCCCATAACGCGTATATAGCCCAAGCTTCTTTCGTCCAGCCTCTCCTTCTTTTTTTAACGCTTCAAATGTAGGAAAAACTGACGTCATTAATTGCACGACGATACTTGAGGATATATACGGAACAATGCCGAGCGAGAATATCGTCATTCGACCGACGGCACCACCAGAAAAGATATCTAACATGCCAAATACGCCACCAGAATGTTGCGTCAAAAATTCGGCAACAACTCGAGGATCAACTCCTGGCAACGGAATGTACGTTCCTAAACGGCAAATGATTAATGCAGCAAACGTGAACAGCAGTCTCTTCTGCAGATCCTTTGATTTTCTAAAAGCATCCACAGAAACGCTAGCTGCGAATTGCTCCATCCCAGAAGCCATGACTCACCTATTCGACCTTAACTGAACCACCAACAGCAACAACTTGCTTGCTGGCTCCGTCAGATGCCTTTGACACGACGAAATGCAACGGCAGCGTTATATTGCCTTTTTGTATTAGAGACACACGCTCACAGCTCTTACTTGCCAGACCATTAGTGATCAAATAATTCACGTCGACCGTCTGCCCCTCAGCGAGAAGACCGCGCGAAATTAATCCAGATAGCTTATTAAAGTGAATCTCGATTGTTTTTGTCTGCTCATGGCGCTTGAATCCGCGTTTGGGCAAACGACGATAGATCGGCATCTGACCGCCTTCGAATCCATTCAAAGATACACCAGCACGCGCTGTCTGCCCTTTGCCACCACGCCCGCTCGTCTTGCCAAGCCCTGAGCCAATACCTCGGCCGACGACTTTTCTTTTTTTCATGGCCCCGGCATTGTCGCGGAGTTCATTCAGCTTAAAAGACATCTGTATCCCTCTAACAAACAACAAACACTATTATTCGCCAGGCAACGGCACGAGCCGGACGACGTGAGCTAACCGCTCAACGATTTTTGCGCAATCAGGCGATACGACGTTCGATTTGCCTATCCGTCCGAGGCCCAACGCCTGTAATTGTATTTTTTGAATTTTCGGCAAACGGATAGAGCTTCTATATTGCTCGATAACAAGCATCAGCGTGCGTGAATCTTCATGACGAGCCTTCCGTTGTGCCCGGATCTTCGCAACAGCGCGCTTACGCCGAAGCCGAGAACCCACCTTAGCAAGGACCGCCTCAGTTCCATTCACACAGGCAGCGATGCCATGCGTCTCTTCAACGACAGGATTAACATCTGGATGTATATTGCTCATCATAGCCTCACTACGCCCGGATCACGGAGCCAGCGTCTGCACTAGTCTTCCGCCCGAGGATTGTATCACGCCGCTCAATAATGTCATTAAGCTTGACTCCCAAGCGAGATGCCACACCACGAGGAGAGGCAATCGTCCGCAGGGCGACGAACGTTGCGCGCACTACGTTATGAAAATTTGCGGAACCAAGAGACTTGGCAACAATATCCTGCACACCAAGAGCTTCGAATATCGCACGCATTGCCCCGCCAGCAATAACACCTGTCCCCGCAACTGCGCTCCTCACGACAACGTGGCCAGCTCCAACAGAGCACGATATATCGTGGTGGATCGTACGCCCTTCCCTTAGGGGAATCCGAATCAAATCCCGCTTAGCCTGAGTTGCCGCTTTTTTGACAGCATCCGCAACTTCCCGAGCTTTTCCGGTTCCGTACCCCACCTGTCCTTTCCCGTCACCAACAACGACTAACGCAGAAAAGCGCATGGTTTTACCACCCTTGACCACTTTTGTCACGCGCCGAACAGAGATCAACTTTTCGATAAACTGCTGCTCATCCTTATTTTTATTGTGATCTGGGGAAGTCTTCGCCATAACTTATCCTAAAAAATTAAACCGTGTTCGCGAGCACTATCTGCCAGTGCCTTAACCCGTCCATGATACAAGAAACCAGAACGGTCGAAAACCACACTAGAGATATCTTTTTCACGTGCCTTCTTTGCAATCATTTGCCCAACGACAACCGCCGCGGCCTTGTTCCCGCCATTTGCAATCTCGCCAGGAGCAGCACTCAGCGTTGAGGCAGCAACTAACGTCCGAGAGTTTGCATCATCTATTATCTGCGCATAAATATGCCGTCCAGTTCTGTGTATACATAAGCGATACCGGCCACGAATGGTCCGACGGATAGCACTCCGTTGACGATTCCTTCTGCGAATACGCAATTCAGAAGATGACAACATACTACTTCTTCTTACCCTCTTTCCTTACGACAAATTCACCCGCGCGAACAACTCCCTTACCTTTATATGGCTCTGGAGGACGATATGAACGAAGCCTCGCTGCGATGGATCCCGTCAATTGTTTCGAGTTCGATGCTATCGAAATCTGCGTTGGCTTTTCGCATTTAATCGCTACACCATCAGGGATCGCATATTCCACATCATGGCTGAAGCCCAGTTGGAGGACTAACGTACGCCCTTGGACCGCAGCCTTATAACCAACGCCCACTAAATCCAACGTAACGGTGAATCCCTCCGACACACCTTTTACGGCATTTGTTAAGTTGCGTTGAACGGTTCCCCACATTGATCTAGCGAATGATGTCTCATCCTTTGGCGACACATCTAATCCATTAGAACTCACTGCAACGTCTACACAATCGGGAACAGCCACCGAGAAGTCACCTAGTTTTCCTTTGAAAGAAAACACATTCCCAGCGTGCGACATCGTCACAGACGGAGGGATCATCACAGTATGTTTTCCAACTCTAGACATGACAGGCACCAACAGCTAAAAGACCGAACACAAAACTTCTCCACCGGCACCGATCTCGCGCGCGGTGGCATCAGAAATCACCCCTTTCGACGTTGACAACACAGCAATTCCGAGCCCGTTCATCACAGGCATTAGTTTTTTTACGGAAGAATATATCCGCCGCCCAGGACTAGACACGCGCTTTATTGATTGAATCGCGCCCCGCCCATTAACATATTTCAATGTCACGGTCAGAATTGGGTGTCCAGCGGCGTCAGCGTCCCGAACATAAGTACTTAGGTATCCCCCTTCGACTAAAACTGTAAGAAGAGCTTCTCTTTCCGAAGACGCCGGCACAGTGATCACCTTCTTGCGAGCACTTTGCCCATTGCGAATCCTCGTAATCAAATCACCAACGGGATCTGTAATCAGCATAACGACACCTACCAACTTGCCTTAGTTACGCCCGGCAGCATTCCCGCCGAAGCAAGTTCTCGTAATGCAATTCGGGACATTTTAAACTTTCTGTAAAAACCACGCGGACGCCCTGTCAGCTCGCAGCGGTTTCGGTAACGAACCACAGACGAATTTCGCGGCAACTGCGCCAACTTATGAACAGCGGCCAATCTTTGCTCAAAATCTGTATTTTTATTTGATATCACTGCCTTCAGCGCATCGCGAGACGGCGTTCTCGATTTAATCAACCGCAACCGCCGCTTATTATTTTCGACTGAGCTAGTTTTTGCCATGTCCCCTCTGTTAACGAACAATGGGCAAATTTATTGCCCGCAACAAACTCAATGCGACGGCGTCGTCCTTCGCACTGGTACAAATTGTGACATCTAAGCCCCGGATTTTGTCTATTTTGTCGTAATTTATCTCGGGGAAGATTATCTGCTCTTTTATTCCAAGCGAGTAGTTCCCGTGCCCATCAAAGCTCTTGGAGGAAAACCCTCTGAAGTCTCGCACGCGCGGTAACGCGACGTTGATCAATCTATCCAAAAATTCGAACATCCGTTCTCTACGCAAGGTCACTCGCGCGCCAATCGGCATTCCGACTCTAATTTTATATGTAGCAATCGACTTTTTCGCATACGTGGGCACAGCCTTTTGCCCAGCGATTAAAGACAATTCTTCGATAACAGTATTCAACACCTTGCTGTCCTTGACCGCGTCTCCGACTCCAGCATTCAAGACGACCTTAGTAATGGCTGGAACCTCTAGAGGATTTTTTACACCCAACGCAGTAGACAACGCTGGCGCGATTGTTGAATAGAAGCGCTCTTTCAGCCCATTAGCCAACACAACCCCCTTATCCGGAGATTGCTTGTTGGATTTGACGTCAACCTTGCCACTCATAATCTAAAAAAATCCTCGAACAGAAAAAGACACACCATAAAACAGCACTATTATCCCCGTAGCTCTACAGGAACCAACCCTCCAGACTTCTTAAAAAAGCGAACACGCGCCCCACTTTCATCCGTTCGAATGCCCACTCTAGCTGGCTTATTCGTGGACGGATCGACCAGGGCGACGTTGGAAACATGAAAACTCACAAATTTATCTTGAGCGCCATTCGGAGCCTGCATACTTGGCCTGATATGCCGAACAACATGACCAACGTTCTCGACAAAAACACGCTGAGCATCTAGCAACACGCGCGCAACTGTTCCCGTCTGCCCCTTATAGCGCCCAACCATGACGACAACTTGGTCACCCCTTTTAATCTTCAACTTGGGTTGAGTCATTACAAAACCTCCGGAGCTAAAGACACAATTCTCATCTGGCCACACGTGCGCAGCTCCCTTGTCACGGGACCAAAAATTCTAGTCCCAATAGGTTCGTTCTGCTTAGACAAAAGCACAGCAGCATTCGAATCGAATGAAATGAGCGATCCATCTGGACGTCGAATCGGTTGCTTCGTCCGCACGACGACGGCTTTCAACACTTCGCCAGCCTTAACCTTGCCCTGCGGAATAGCTTTTTTTACAGAAACAACAATAACATCTCCAATTGACGCGTAGCGGCGCTTCGATCCGCCAAGCACCTTTATGCACATGACGTCTTTTGCCCCAGAATTATCCGCAACGTTAAGGCGAGTTTGAACCTGAATCATACGCCCTCCCGACAGCTAGGGACCACGACCCACCGCTTTAAGCGAGAGATGGGCTTCGACTCCAGAATGTGAACGACATCACCGATCTTATGCGAGTTCGTTTCATCATGGACATGATATTTATGATGCCGACGCACGCGCTTCCCATAGATGGAATGCAGCACGCTGTGCTCAACGCGGACGACAATCGTCTTATCACTTTTGTCGCTAACAACTACACCAGAAAACGTTCGACGAGGCATAATTATTCCCCCGCCCGAATTTGCTGTAATCGAGTCAACACCCGTGCAATGTCACGACGAACTTCTTTAACGCGACTGCTGCGAACATCTTGCATTGTTTTCACCCGAATGCGCAGGTTAAGTTGTTCCTTCCGCCGTTCTTCTATTATTTTGTACAGTTCGGAAACAGTTTTACTTTTTAAATCGTCAAAGTCCATATAGTTCCAGTCCAAGATGTTTTAGAATTCCCTAACCAACAACAATTACTACAAACCAATTCGCTCAACAAATTTCGCCTCAATTGGCAGCTTTTCCTTCGCCAGATCGAAGGCTTCTCTAGCAATATTCTCCGCAACTCCATCGAGTTCGAACAAAATTCTGCCAGGCTTTACCCGACAAGCCCAATACTCAGGCGACCCCTTTCCGCTCCCCATCCGGACTTCTGCCGGCTTTTTGGAAACGGGAATATCTGGGAAAACTCTACTCCAAAGTTTCCCAGCTCTTCGCATGTGTCTAGTTATCGCCCGCCGAGCAGCTTCAATCTGTCTAGCCGTTATTCTCGCTGGCTCCAACGCTTTTAATCCGAAAGTTCCAAACGCCACAGTAAAACCAGATCTGGCATCACCATGAATTCGCCCTTTGAAGGCTTTTCTGTATTTTGTTTTTTTCGGACTTAACATAAAGAACCTAACACGACAAACCCAACCAACTATTAGACAGTCTCGCGTCCATCTCTCTCTATACCTTTTTTATCGCCGTGATATATCCACACCTTAATGCCGCACGTCCCGTAGGTGGTGTTCGCTACTCCAACGCCGAAATCAACATCTGATTTAAGAGAATGCAGCGGGATCCGTCCTTCTTTAAGCCACTCCATTCGAGCGATTTCCGCCCCGCCAAGACGTCCGGAACAATTAACTCTAATTCCAAGAGCGCCCAACCTCATTGCAGAGTGCATCGCACGTTTCATTGCTCGCCTAAAAGAACCACGTCGCTCGATCTGTTGAGCAATATTGTCGGCGACAAGTTTAGCATTTGCTTCCGGCTTTCGGACCTCAACAATGTTTATAGACACATCATTTCCCACAAGTGCAATGATCTTCTTCTTCAGTTTCTCTACGTCGGCTCCTTGCTTTCCGATGACGCTTCCGGGACGAGAAGCATGAATATATAGCACGACCTTCTGTTCAGCACGTTCTATTAAGACACGAGATATGCCCGCTTGAGCGCATTCCTTGTACACCAACTTTCTAATTTTTATATCCTGGTGCAACAATGTCGCATACTCGCGTTTACTAATCCAACAAGAGTCCCACGAACGGTTTATTCCAAGTCGCAGCCCCGTAGGGTTAACCTTTTGCCCCATGTTCTACTTTCCTTCCGCGCTTAAACACACTTTCAAATGACTAAATCTCTTTTTAATCCGACCCGCACGACCTTTCGCCCGAGCAGATACGCGTCCGAGGGCAAAACCCTGGTTAACGAACGCCTCGCGAACGAACAATTCATCGGCGGACACCTCGTAACGTTCAGATGCATTAGCGACGGCCGACCTCAGCGCCTTTGTGACGTCGCGAGCCACGCGTTTTTGGCTAAAAACAAGACGATCCAACGCACTAACCGCCGGCAGCTGTCGAATTGTAGCAGCGACAAGGTTCAACTTTTGAGGGCTAACCCGAATATTACGCAATGTTGCCCAAACTACAATCCCGTCCATAACCTAACCCTTCTTGCGATCGCCACTATGTCCAGAGAAGGTCCGAGTTGGAGAAAATTCCCCCAATTTACACCCGACCATGCTCTCCGTAACAAACACTGGAATAAATTTCCGTCCGTTGTGCACGCCAAACGTCACGCCAACGAACTGCGGAATAATTGTAGAGCGGCGCGACCATGTCTTAATGACGTCGCTGCGCCCAGATGCTCGAACCTTTTCCACTTTATCCAATAAATATTTATCGAAAAAAGGTCCTTTCCAAACAGATCTTGTCATAACCGAATCACCAAATCACCAGCCTAAACAATTCGCAAAACAACCCACACCGAGCAAAAAACCGTCTACGCACGTCGTCGAACGATATACTTTCCAGTAGACTTATTTCGCCGTGTCTTATGCCCCTTAGTACTAATACCCCATGGCGTACACGGATGACGACCACCGTTCGTCCGACCGCCATGAGGGTGATCGACCGGGTTCATGGATATTCCACGTGTCTGCGGGCGAATCCCGAACCAACGGCCGCGCCCCGCCTTCGCATCATTTCTATTTTGATTATCTGCATTTGACGCTACGCCAACGGTGGCACGACACTCTCCGCGAACAAGCCGCACTTCTCCCGACGGCATTTTCAGCAACACATATGCACCATCACGGCCCATTATCTGAATGCTTGCACCAGCCGAACGCGCCAATTGAGCCCCCTTACCAACTTTCAGTTCGACATTATGGACAACGGTTCCAATCGGCATATTCTTCAACAACATGCAATTTCCAGGCTTAACGTCGACCTTCTGCCCAGAGACTAGACTATCGCCGATCTTGACCTTCTCAGGAGCAACGATATAGCGATACTCACCATCCTCATATTTGACTAACGCAATAAAGACTGTCCGGTTCGGATCGTACTCTATCCGCTCAACCCGGCAGCTTATCTCATCCTTATTCCTGATAAAGTCCACAATCCGAAGCAGACGTTTATGACGGCCACCACGATGACGACTTGTTATTCGTCCAAGATTGTTACGTCCGCTCGTACGAGAAAGCCCGAACGTCAGTGCCTTATGCGGACGCCCTTTCCACAAACCAGAGCGATCGACATTAACTAATTGTCGCTGCGAAGATGTAACAGGATTGTATTGCTTTAATGCCATATCACACTCCGTCAAAAGCTATGCGCTGACCATCGGCCAAGCGAACAATCGCATGCTTTTTATCACCCAAACGAGCACGTCGTCCTTTGAACATTCGCTGCTTTCCTTTGCGAATGATTGTCTGAACAGAAACAACGTTTACGTCAAAAACCCGTTCGACAGCGTTCTTTATATCTTTTTTAGACGCCTTATTATCGACAATGAAGCAAACCTGATTGCACTCACTGACACTTGCAAACTTTTCGCTGATAACAGGCGCACGCAATATACAGTAGTCGGCAAACACCGTCTTATTTTGAGTAGAAGGATTAGCCATGCAACCTTTCCTCCAACGATTCTACAGCAGAACGAGTCAGGATTAAGACATCCTTTCTCATGATATCAAAGACGTTCAAACCAATTTGCGGCAGAACATCATACAAAGCACAAGGTTCGACAGATTTTCGGACAGGCTCACTAACTGCGCCGTCAACGATCAAGCCAGACTTATCCCCCAACCAAGAGAACGATGATACTACTGATTTTACTTTTGGCTGCGAAAACTCTAATTTATCCAATACGAACAGTTCATTGCTATTAATTTTATCAGCGATCGCCATACGCAATCCTAGGCGGCGCACCTGCTTAGGCAAAGAATATTCATAACTTCTAGGAGAAGGACCAAACACGATCCCGCCACCGCGGAATTGAGTTCCACGCCGTGAACCATGTCTTGCGCTCCCAGTTCCTTTCTGTCGAACGCTCTTCTTACCAGTCCCACTGACAAAGCTGATTGTCTTTGACGCATGAGTTCCAGCACGACGTTTTGCCAATTGCCAGCGGACGACGCGGCTCAATATGTCTAGCCGGGGAGTTAACGCGAACAGCCCATCGTTTAGGTCGATCGTCCCAACTACGTTTTTATTTATGTCAATAACATCAACATTCATTTTTAATTGGACTCCGCAACGCGACCAGCCTTAACAGCATCTCTCACAACAACACGTCCCCCCTTACAGCCGGGAACACTGCCTTTAATAAACAATAAATTCCGATCTAAATCAATACGCAACAGTTCAAGATTCAGATTGGTCGCGCGTACATTACCCATATGTCCAGCCATCCGCTTTCCTTTGAAGACCCGACCTGGTTCAGTTCTGTTTCCGGTAGAACCATGACTTCGATGAGAAATGGACACGCCATGAGTCGCTCGTAGTCCCCCGAATCCGTGACGCTTCATGGCGCCAGCAAATCCTTTGCCATTGGACGTCCCAGTTACGTCGACAAGCTGTCCATTAGTAAAATGAGACGCATTTAGAGCCGTCCCAACGTCTAGCAAACAGTCGTCCGAAACACGGAATTCTTTTACATGCCGAAATGTCTCCACCCCAAGTTTGGAGAAATATCCACGAACCGGCTGTGCTACTTTATTGGCAGCGACAGGCAATGCCCCGACTTTTACGGCACAATAGCCATCTACTGCCGCACTCTTCTGCTCTAGCACGACACAAGTTTCGACTTTCAGAACAGTAACCGGTACGACCGTGCCGGAAACCAAAAATTCCTGCGTCATTCCGATTTTTTCTGCGATCAACCCGGCTCTCATAAATAACCCTACAACTTAATCTCGACACTAACACCAGCGGCGAGGTCCAACTTCATCAACGCTTCGACCGTCTGAGGGGACCAGTCAACCACGTCGACAACCCTCTTGTGTGTTCTCATTTCGAACTGTTCTCTAGACTTTTTATCAATATGTGGTGACCTATTTACAGTAAATACTTCGCGCTTCGTCGGCAACGGAATCGGTCCACGGACGAGAGCTCCAGAGCGCACCGCAGCTTGAACGATCTCTTTGACAGACACATCCAACAAACGATGGTCGTACGCACACAGCTTTATCCGAATAAATTGGCCACTCATAAACAATCCCAAAGAACACAAATAAAAATGGCGGGGAACCTTTCCCGCCTGCAAGCTACTTCACTATTTTCGACACAACCCCAGAGCCAACCGTATGGCCACCCTCGCGGATTGCGAAACGGAGCCCTTCATCCATTGCGATTGGCGACAGCAGTTCGACTTTCATCCGCACGTT
>JAIRNK010000020.1 GCA_031258095.1 Holosporales bacterium | reverse complement strand
AAACGCGTAAGGAGCGTGGCAGACGCATTTGAACACCTAACTGATGCTGTCAAAATGTGCTTGACAAAAACTAGCGACGAAATACGGCGATTGACGGAGTGTCAATGCATTTAGCTATATGAACTTTATCCTGCACAGCGTTTTACTCTTCTTAATCAAGGCAATAATGCCCGCATGGCGCTCGATTTCACATTAATAGGATTTTGCGCAAATTTACGTCTGCGTTATAATCCCGGCAGTAATAAACATTATGGCGGGCCTACATGCAGAAAGGGTCTTTTCAAACATCATTTCGGTCACATTCTTGCGGAGAGTTAACCGCAACAGATGAGGGCTCCGCCGTTGTTTTGGCTGGCTGGGTGCACAGGAAGCGAGATCATGGCAAGCTCATGTTCGTAGATTTGCGAGATCACTACGGAATTACGCAGTGCGTGTTCGAACCAGGAAGTGAGTGTTTTCCGCTGGTGGAACGCTTGCCCAACGAATCGATTTTGCAGGTGCGCGGAAAGGTGGTGCGTCGATCTGGCGACACTGTGAACGAAACGCTGGCAACAGGTGAGATCGAAGTTGTTGCTAACGAAGCCGTGTTGCTTTCCTCTACGACCCTCCTCCCCTTCCCCATCAATCAAGACTTAGACTGCGCCGAAGATCTGCGCCTAACATACAGATTCTTGGATCTGCGCCGAGAGAAGGTCCACTCGAATATTGTGCTGCGATCAGAGGTTATTTCGTACTTGCGTAACACCATGATAGAGCAAGGTTTTTTAGAAATCCAAACGCCGATTTTGACAGCGTCGTCACCTGAGGGAGCAAGAGACTACATTGTTCCCAGCCGCATTCATCCTGGCAAGTTTTACGCACTGCCACAAGCTCCACAGCAATTTAAGCAGCTACTGATGGTTGCCGGCTTTGACAGGTATTTTCAGATAGCGCCTTGCTTCAGAGATGAGGACGCGCGTGCTGATCGTTCCCCGGGAGAGTTTTATCAGCTGGATTTTGAGATTGCATTTGCGTCCCAAGCAGACGTCTTCGCTGCAATCGAACCTGTGCTGCACGGCTTGTTTAGTAAATTTGCGAACGGGCGCGCTGTCTCCCCCTTGCCCTTCCCTCAAATATCTTTTTCAGACGCGATGTTGAAATACGGCACGGATAAGCCTGATCTTAGGAACCCGTTGATAATTGTTGATGTCAGCGAAGCGTTCACAAATAGCGCATTTGACGCGTTCGACTCTATTCTGAAAAAGGGAGGCACAGTTCGTGCGATCAACGTGCCAAAAGCTGGTTCACAGCCGCGAAGTTTCTTCGATAAGCTGGACAACTGGGCCAAGGAAAACGGTATGCCGGGACTTGGGTATATCGTTAGAGAAAACGGTGGCGCAAAGGGGCCAATTGCGAAATTTTTAACGGAAGGACGACTGCAGCAGCTGTTTGGCTTAACGAGCACAAACGAGCAAGACGCAGTGTTTTTTGTGGCAGACGCGCATATTGATACGGCGGCGAAATACGCTGGACTACTCCGCACGCAGATTGCGAAAACGCTGGATCTAATTGAACAAAATCGTTTCGAATTCTGCTGGGTTGTCGATTTCCCTATGTATGAAAAAGATTCTCATACGGGAACGATTCAGTTCTCTCACAATCCATTTTCGATGCCTCAAGGAGGGATAGACGCCCTGAACAACATGGAACCACTGGAAATTAAGGCGTTTCAATATGATGTCGTTTGCAATGGTATTGAACTATCGAGTGGGGCGATTCGAAATCATGACCCCGAAACGTTATACCGAGCGTTTGAAATTGCGGGATATGAACGATCTGATGTAGATGAAAAATTTGCTGGCATGGTCAACGCGTTCAAATTTGGTGCGCCTCCGCATGGGGGATGTGCGCCAGGGATTGACCGTATTGTGATGTTGCTTGCAGACGAGCCAAGTATCCGCGAAGTGATAGCATTTCCATTCAATCAGCAAGCCGAAGATTTAATGATGAAGGCGCCAAGTAGCGTATCAGAACATCAATTGCGAGAGGTTCATATATTTTTGCGAAAGTCTAAATAGCGCATGAACCTACCCAAGGGAAAATCTTTCAGCGGCAAACAGTGGATATTTCCGCAGTGCGACGAGCGCGAAGTGCTCGCCATTCAGCAGCAGTGCGGTGTTAGCGACGTGATTGCACGAATTTTATCTGCTAGGCATATTCCAACGTCACAAGTCCACGAATTTTTACAGCCACGACTGAAAGATTTGCTACCAGACCCTTCGTTGTTGCTTGGAATGGACAACGGTGTGGAGCGAGTCGTTTGCGCGATCGAAAACATAAAAACGAACGGTTTCCCCATCAACTCGAACCACTCTCGTGAAAAAATAACAATATACGGAGATTACGACGTTGATGGAGCGACGTCCGTGTCTCTATTGATGCGCTATTTTGAACAGATCGGCATACACGCGGATTTTTATATTCCAGATCGGTTGACTGAAGGCTACGGCGTCCACATAGACTCGATTTCAAAAATCAAACAGCAAGGAACGACATTACTAATAATGGTGGATTGTGGAACAACGTCTTCAAAAGAAATTGAGCTGGCAACGACGTTAGGTATGGATTCCATTGTTCTAGACCACCATGCAGCAAATGTGGAACTTCCGAAAGCGGTCGCCGTGGTAAATCCTCATAGAATCGACCAACCATGCGTTTCACATACCCAAGACTTATGCGCGGCTGGGGTGGTGTTTCTCTTTCTCGTTGCACTTCAGCGCCGCTTAAAAGAACTCAAATATTTTGACGCCAACGGTTTTTCCGCCCCGCCTAACTTGCTTGAATATTGCGATTTGGTTGCCCTTGGAACGGTATGTGACGTGATGCCCTTGTTAGGATTAAACAGAGCGTTCGTCTGCCACGGCCTGAAGTTAATGCGCAACAACGAAGGAATTAGAGCATTAATGGATGTTGCGGGTATTAAGGACAAATTATGCGCAGGACACCTTGGCTTCGCGATCGGTCCACGAATAAACGCCGGGGGAAGAATTGGCTCATCCGCACTCGGCACGCAATTGCTGACCACACACGATGAACTTGTTGCGAAAGAAATTGCGCTGAAATTAAATGCGCTCAATGAAGAACGCCAGCGCATGGAAAACAAGATGCTTCGGGAAGCAATTGACGAAATTGAGCAGCGTGAGCTGACAAAGAACCCGAGCCTATTGATCGGGCACAAGTCCTGGCATGCTGGACTTATTGGAATATTAGCTAGTAGGTTAAAAGATCGCTACAACAGGCCATCATTTGTTGTATCCATCGAAGGTGATACATGCAGGGGATCAGCACGCTCTATTGTCGGATTAAATATTGGTGAGCTCATCCACAAAGCCGTTCGATTGGGCATATTGACCGGAGGAGGAGGTCATTCAATGGCAGGTGGTCTTTCGCTCCAACTGCAAAAGTTCGAAACATTTTACGAATTTTTAAACGTCGAAACAGCGGAATTTGTGAAATCGTATGTCCCAACACTACAAATTGATGCAGAGATATTTTGCCCAACAATTGAGCTTTTGCACGATCTAGAACAGTTAGAACCGTTCGGAGTTGGAAACCACGCGCCAAAACTGTGCATTCGTCGAGTAAATCCAATCTTTACAAAAGTTGTTTCTGGAGGACATTTGCAGTGCTGTTTTAGAAATGAAGCGGGTGACTCTCTGCGCGCTATCGCCTTCAGGGCTGCTGGCACAAATCTAGAACAAGCCTTGCGGAACGGGCAAGCCATGTCGATTGCGGTTACAATTAAAGAAGACTCATTCAACCCAGGCGCTGTGCAGCTCATCCTTGAAGATGCAACCGCACTATAGGGATCCCGGCTGACTCGCCGGGTGGATTTTTGTAGTTTTACAATGCTTTGAGCTCTCAATAAAACCCGAAGAGTCAGATGGGATATGATACATGCAATGAATATCCAATTGCAAATGGTTTTAACAGCAGGAACATGTACAGTCATCATGGCGTAGCTATGTAAGCGTTTAAGTGCTTAAGTATACAATCACTTGCGAGGACTTATTCTCCAGTGTTACAATAACACTACATTAACTAAAGTCGCTTGATAGGAAATGTCCGATGGATGACACCAAAACGTCAGCGCATGATCAGCAAATGGCACATCCTGACAGCTCCAATCGCGAAATCTCAGAAGAGGAAGCTCTCGTTTGCTTGGCTGAGGGATGGAGCATGAGCGCCGCGCCAACGGCAGAGATGCTTGCAAAGTCTTATTATGCGAAAACTTTTAAAAAGATTCGATCGGATAAGTTCGCCTGGAATTGGTGTTCCGCATTTTGTTTCGATAATTGGCTCTTTTTACACAAAATGTACGTGTTTGCGTTCATATATACGGTCTGCCGCTACATTCTTGTGATTTGTCCGATGGCTAATCAAATAGCCACACTCATGGATTCTTCATCTGCGCTATCTTGGGGTCTTGCACTATTTGACGGCATTGTACTTGAGAACATTTGTGAATTTTTGATTGATGGGATTCTCGGAAACAGCTTGATGTACTTCAGTGTGAAGAGAAGATACAAGAAGTGTTATCACAAGGTAACTAATTATCGCGGGCGGTCGTGCTTTTTGGGGATTGCGTCGTTTTTGTGTTCGTTCTCGCTATTTGTGTTCGCAGGAATTATCGGAATACGTGAACTTATAGACATAAGCCAAGGTGTAGTACATCAAGGTGTAGTACGTGATTCTGCGTATTTCTGGAAGCTGTGTCTTATGGCCGTTCCAGTGTTTGCGTTTGCTTTTATGGCCTCGATGAAATGTGTGCTTGAAGCGGTGGCCGCAAGGAAGCAGCGGAAGTTAATGCGTTCGATAGGGCTCCCGACTGACTCGCCGGGGAACAAGTCCTGATGTTACAAGGCTTTGAGCCCTCGAGAAACCCGGAACGTCAGATGGGATGTGTATAGCAATTAAACTCATCCAACATTACCCGCATAGAACAGAAGCCGGGCGTCCATTGATTTTAAGGCTTGAAAATACGGTTGACATGAAACTCTGTTCAGCCGGGAGCCCTGCGGCAAGTCCAACATTTCACCTCGGAGCCCTTATGCCACGCGGCCGTTGCCAGCGAGCCACACGTCGCAAACAAAATGTCAAAAATTTACTGGTCGTAGGTTGCATTGTTAACGTTTTGCCTGGCAGACTTAACTATAGGTGCATGGCACCATTTCGATCGCCCCCTGGGTGGGCGGGGGCTAGGGATGGCAGCCTATCACAAAAAGGTTAAAAAAATATTATAGCTAAATGCGTTGGAAACCCCTCAGCGCGTGCCTGGTGAAATCTCCCCCATTTTCTGCTAAAAGTGGTCGTGTTTGTTTAACACTTTCCACGGGGTCATCATAGCATACAGTACTGATTTTCGCAGACAAGTTTTAAAGCATTATGCAAAAACGCGATCAATGTCAAAAACCGCTAAAGAATTTAACATAAATCGACAAACAATTTCTGACTGGAAA
>JAIRNK010000014.1 GCA_031258095.1 Holosporales bacterium | reverse complement strand
AAAAATGGACGGAGAAGAAAAAACGACGGTCTAAAAAATCTTTACTTCAGCGAGGATTGAGAGCAATGAACAGTATATTTGTTGGGACTTGTTTTGTACACCAATTGTGGGAGTTTTTGCAGATGCGTTGGGTGTTAAGTATAAGGTCAGCGCTACAGACATTAACCTTTACACAGCTGTGCTAGATGCTAAGAAGAGGCCATCTCTATTTGATGTTGGTCTTGTGTTTAATGTCGATTTATCGTCGGCATCTGAAAGGTCATTTAGATGCAAAGAGGAAACGAGCAAGATATTAGACGTATTGAGAAATCACATCTCCAACGCTACGAGCAATCCAGATCTGAAAGGAATGATGGTTGCGGTTGACGTTGTCGACTCCTCAGACAAAGAAATTGGCACTCTCTATTTGATGTCGACGCAGCTGTATGATGCGCTAGGAAAGTTGAAAGACGCCATCAAGAAGGAGCTATGGATGATAAAGCTCTCTGACTTTTATTTAGAATTTCCGGACGTAGAGCTAGGAGTGTTGGGGGATGCGTTCTATAAGTATGCCTTTCATATAATTCTCATGTAGGCACTCGTGAAATTGGCGCACGCAGCTGGCAACGTTGACGTTTCGGCTAGCGCCTAATTTCGCCGGCAAGCGCCTTTACACGTTAGGCAGCTTCGCGTGGTGCACTGTTCCTGGAACACGAAGCCGCTGTTTGCGTCAATCGTCACGAAATCAAGCACAACATTATTCAAAAAGATCGAAGAATTCGCATCCGTAATGAAGGTAATTCCGCCGATGTCAAACACTTCGTCCGTTATGCTAACTTCATCCGTAAAATTCATGCTATGGGCGACTCCGTTTCCGTCGTTGTACACGAAAATCCGAATCCCCACAGGAGGCGGTTGCCGCTCTTGCATAACCTCGCTTATTTTGTCCAATGCGGCTGTTGTTACTAAAATATTTACCATCATCAGCCCCTATCGCAATTCCCCTCACAAAAAGCACTAATCACAAAATCGGATTGACAGTGCAACACTCACATAGACGCATAAAAGGGTGCGGCCCATCCACCGCTTGCGTTTCGCCGGCTGCCGGACGTTTTCACGCGTGCGAGTTAGTGCTTTTTTTATATATTTTATGTATCATTTCGTAAGAGGAATTGCGAGATGTCGTTTCTTTTATCTGGGCGTTGTATAATGTTCTCGGCTGACTCTCTGGGGGCGGTCCTGGTTCTGCGAGGCTTTAAGCCGTCAGAAAATATGTGGGAGTCGATGGAATGTGTGTAGGTTTGCTGTGCTCGTAGACGTGGTCGCTAATTACAGAGGAGTTTTGACATGAAAGAAAAGGGCTTAGTATCTCAAAGCGGCGTATTCTTCAACTTTTTCTTGGGCTTGGGAATCGCGCTTTCTGGCCTGTTCATAGGAAAGTCACTGGAACAAACTGTACACCACCTAAAGCGCGATAGTGCATATGTCAAAGTAAAGGGCCTGGCTGAGCGCAAAGTGAAGTCAGACGAAGGGAAATTACGAATAATATTTGATTTAGCTGGCAATGATATTGAGGAACTGATCAAGTGTGCGACTGAAAACCTTGATGCTCTTAGGAAGTTTGTGGCTGAAAACGGCATACAATCAACGGAATGTTTCGAGCACGCCATAAAAATACTGGATACGCATGCGGATTTTGTGCCAACAAAGCACACGCCAACACCGCCTCTGCACCGCTATCGAGTGAACTGGAGGTTTTTAATCACGTCAAATGACGTTGATAAGATCGATGTGATTCATCAGCGACTTAACGACTTTTCAATAAAACAAACAATGAAGAACAAAGATTTGAGCCCTGTGTACACAATTCCATTGCCGGAGTACGAGTTCACCAAGCTTGAGCAGATTCGCGCAGAAATCATAGCCGAAGCAACACAAAGTGCTCGCAAGGCCGCTGACCAGTTCGCGATTGACTCGAAATGCAGAGTCGGCGCAATTCAGCATGCCGACCAAGGGAGTATTGCAATATCTGCGAGTAGCATGGATAAGGTCAAGCGCCTCAGGCTTGTTACCTATGTAGCGTTCAATTTGGTGAACTGAAACTCATCGAGTTTGCTCCACAGCCGGAGATCCGGTCATTTGTTGTGCTGTTTGGGAGAAGGCGCGTGCTTTCGTGCTAAATATATACTCATCCCATCTGACTCTTCGGGTTTTATTGAAGTTAAAAGCATTGTAAAACTACGAAAGTCCACCCGGCGAGTCAGTCGGGAGCCCTATAGTTCGCCTACTAATTCGCGCCAAATTTTCGTACTATTCAGGCGACAGCATTAGGAATGGACCGCGAACGTGTCACTGCAAAGACGTTTGGATCAGGTTTTAGAGAGACATACCGAACTAAAAACAGCCCTGGAGAATGTCAGTGAGCTAACAAATGCGGAGATGGCTCGCTTGTCGAAAGAGCTTTCTTCGCTTGTAAGAATCACAGATGAAATTTATCTGCTTAGGAAGGCTGAGGCGGACATAGCAGCCTCTGAAAGCATGTTAAGTGGTGAATATCTAGATCAGGATCTCCGGAACTTAGTACACGAAGATATTGAACGATTAAAAAAATACATAGATGAGCAAAATCAAAACATTCGAGTAATGCTGTTGCCAAAAGATAGCAATGACGAACGGAACGTCATAATCGAAATCCGCGCCGGCACAGGTGGAGATGAGGCAGGTTTGTTCGCCGCGGATTTGCTGCGTATGTACCAGCGTTATGCTGCGCACAAAGGTTGGATGTTTGACCTACTGAGCAGCAATGACACAGGGGCCGGCTCCCTCAGAGAAGCGACTGCGACGATATCAGGCGTTGACGTATTCGCTCACCTCAAGTTTGAGTCCGGCGTACACCGCGTGCAGCGCGTTCCAGAGACGGAGGCCAGTGGACGCATTCATACGTCAGCTGCAACGGTCGCGGTGCTGCCCGAGGCGGAGGACTTGGACGTGGTTATTGACGAAAAGGACTTGCAGATTGATGTTTTCAGAGCGTCAGGCGCTGGCGGGCAGCACATAAACAAGACTGAAAGCGCAATTCGCATAACACACGTGCCAACGGGGTTGGTCGTGACTCAGCAGGATGATCGTTCGCAACATCGAAACAAAGCGAAAGCTATGAAGATTCTGAGAGCAAGATTGTTCGACATGGAGAATGAGCGCGTGAATGCCGAGCGAGCAGCAGAACGCAAAAGCCAAGTGGGACGCGGGGATCGCTCTGAAAGGATTCGCACGTACAATTTCCCGCAAGGACGCGTTACGGATCACAGAATAAACCTGACGTTGTATAAATTGACGCAAATTTTGGAGGGCGAGGCCTTGGATGAGCTGGTTGAAGCGTTGATTATGGATAACCAAGCTAGGTTGCTTGCTGCGGATGTGGAGTGATGGCTGTGCAGGATAAGGTATCTATTTGGCTAAGTTATCAGCATGAGTTTGGAGAGAATTTGGCTCTGACAGCGGATGAAGGTGCTTTGAAACAAGTGATAGCAAAAACGAAGGCAACGAACTCGCTATGCCAAAAGGCGACAACTAGCGTGCAAGATAACCGAGTGCAGCAAAGCGACACGAAGTCTGTACAAGTCGCCCACGTACAGATACAACGCGAAGGATCTCACTCTGTCAATGAAGACCTTGAAGCGTTAAAGCGCGAGCTTTGCGCATACGACGGGTGCGCGCTAAAAGCCATGGCCCAAACAACGGTATTTGCCGACGGAGACCCAACCAGCAACATCATGTTTATCGGGGAGGCGCCTGGGGCCGAAGAAGACAAGCAGGGGCTCCCGTTTGTCGGCCAGAGCGGGCAACTGCTTAACAAAATGATCGAAGCGATTGGACTTACTAGGGATAGCGTATACATAACGAACGTTGTAAATTGGCGCCCCCCGGGAAATCGTCCACCGACGCCAGAAGAGGTTGAACAGTGTTGGCCGTTTTTGAAACGGCACATTGATGTAATTTCTCCTCAATTTATCGTATTGCTTGGAAGCACTGCCATGAAGGGGGTTCTCAAGCTCACGCACAGTTTATCGCAAGCGCGCGGCTTTTTTCACAGATATCCGTTACCCAATGGAGAAGCCAAAGTTCTCGTGACATTTCACCCGTCGTATTTACTGCGTGTCCCGAGCCAAAAACGACTGGCTTGGGAAGATTTTTTAATGATCAAGGGCGCGTTGAATACAATATACAGGGCTCCCGACTGAAACGTTGGGGAACAAGCCCTGATGTTGCAAGGCTTTGATCTCTCAAGAAACCCGGAGCGTCAGATGGGATGTGTATGACTATGAATCGCCACGTTTGCGGTACGTTCAAAATGTCATGGCATTAAATGTCATGGCGTTTTTGCTAAGGCAATGCAGCGTACGTCTTGCGCTCCTGCTTCGCACAACGCCTTTCTACATTCGATCAATGTCGCCCCTGAAGCTGCGACGTCGTCTAATACCGCTACCCGTTTCCCGTGCAGCAGCTCACGGCGCTGGCTAGACACTGAAAAACAATCTTTTACATTTGCAGCCCTAGCGGAAGCATCCTTCCCTTTTTGCTTGGGCGTATATCTATGCCGCTTTAACAGCCGCAACTCCACGGTGGGGCAATCGGGATGCCAAAACTTAACCCCCTGCGCCAGCAGTGCGGCTTGATTGTACGTACGACTCCACAATCGCCCTGGGTGAATTGGCACTGGTACAATAAAATCAACGCCGGAAAAATCACTCTCATGGAAAAATTTAGCAAAGACTAATGCCAAGCTTGGATCATTTCGCTCTTTCATTCGCAGTATAAATTTTTTGGAAAAATCATCGTAAACGATCGATGCCGCAATATCGCAATTTACAGACATGCCAACGCTACTGCACTCACGGCAACATTGGCTGGACGTGGTTGTATTGTACTTTTCTGTTGCGCCATCTTTTATTGGTATTCCACAATAGCGGCAAACATTTCTGTTCACGAATTTTATTGAAAACCAACAATTGGTACACAATGAATAATAGTCCTCAGTTTGAGCGCCACAAAATGCACAAACTGGAGGAAACAAAATTTCTTTTACTTTGCTTATTCCCAGTAGTATGTCTGTAAGGAATTCCATTAATTAGCATGTAAACGCCGCTCTATAAGTAGTATTATTACACATCGCGCGCAAATATTCAAATAACGCAAGAACTGTAGTTGTAATAGTTGCTTATCCGCAAGCGCTGTATAGCCTCCTACCTATTTTTCGACTTCACTTTTTGCTAAATGCCGGCTTCCTTACACCGCCTTCGCCCCCAAAGTGAGATCAGAAAATCCGCAACCAACACACGTTTTCTTAACACTTTTATTCATATAATTACGATGTGTTCCGGTTCTTATGGGACGAATATGACAATCCAGGTTTTTGATGTTCCTTGCATCCAACAAATAAAAGAATATGCAACAAACGCGTTGTACTGCTGTCCTGCAAAAATACGTGGAGCACTTAGTGATACGGAGATCGTTGTCGAAAATTTTGCGTCCCCCGATGTTCTGAACGAACTTAGGGTAAAAAATCGGAACGAACTTCTTGGCTTGTACAAGATGCACCACGAAAACGATACTAAAAATCTTATTCTATACCGAGGTCCTCTGGTTTTGTATGCCGGGTCTTCTCATGAATCGATCTCCAACGTTGTCGCTCGCGTGACTGTATATGAGATTTCTCACAGAGCAAATTGCGTCTCGTTGCGCAAGCAATGGTTGGATAAAATTCGGCGACTGTAATATTTCAACAGATTTTTCGAAAAATTTCCCTTGGGTTGCTATGGGGCTCCCGACTGACTCGCGGGTGGATTTTTATAGTTTTACAAGGCTTTGAGCCCTCAATAAAACCCGAAGAGTCAGATGGGATATGTAGACCTGTTGCATAAGCGCTGGTGCAGGCTGGGGCGTGAGCTCCACCATCTCTCGTTTTTGACCTTTTTCTCTAGGCGAAGCCAAATCCGTTCTTCAAATTCACCAATCCAGCGACAATTCTA
>JAIRNK010000041.1 GCA_031258095.1 Holosporales bacterium | reverse complement strand
TTAAAAGTGGTACAGCGAAAACCTGGGCAATCGACAAAATCCTTGATGCGAAAGAACGCGATGTCTTTCAACCATTTGTCAAGTTGTTTGGCGCAAATTTTTCGTGCGTAGGCCCTGATCCATCTGACGCTCCGGGTTTCTTGAAAGCTCAAGGCCTTGTAACATCAGGACTTGTTCCCCGGAGCGTCAGTCGGGAGCCCTAAAGGATCGCGGCCGCAGTAGCGGTGCTCCCCCGCGCCCCGCGACCGAACTATTTCACATTCTTGATATTTTCTTTCCCATTTCTTAGAATGACAGCTGGGTTTGTTTGCTTTCACCGTATTTCATTGTGCTCGAGTCCATGATCAATGTTCGGTCAACGTTCCGCGCAGGGTTTTTTGGCGTCGTAGGTTAATTGAAAAATGAATGAAAGTAGTCAACGGGGCTGCCCCCTCACGTTATAATTCGTGTGTCAGGGAGGCGTTTAGTTACGCTGCTCCGCGTTCTTTGTTTTTATTTAGAGAGATATGTATGAGTGCGAAGGTAGAGCAACCAGATCAGGAGTTTTCAGGCCTACGAAACATTTTGTGGCCGATTCACGATCACGAGATGAAAAAGTTCATCCCCATGGGGCTGATGATGATGTTCATCTTATTCAACTATACGCTAATGCGAGATACGAAAGACGTGTTGGTCGTAAATGCCCCCAGGAGTGGCGCGGAAGTGTTGAGTTTCCTGAAGCTGATAGGGGTTTTACCTTGCGCAATGATATTCATGGTCATTTACGCGAAACTTGCCAACATAATGAGTAGCGAAAAGATTTTTTATGCGCTGGTCATATTTTTTATGTCCTTCTTCGCCTTATTTGGCTTCGTTTTGCATCCGCTTGGCCCTGTTCTACATGTCTCCCCAGAAACAATAGACGCATGGCGCGCCGATATCCCGAATGGACTGTATTGGCCTGTCGCGGCCGTCGCGAATTGGTCGTATAGCTTGTACTACATAATGTCGGAACTTTGGGGCAGCGTTGCGATCGGTGTGCTCTTTTGGCAATTTGCAAACGCAACAACGAAGGTGAACGAATCAAAACGCTTCTACGCGTTTTATGGCCTCATCGGAAACATTGGCCTAGTCCTTTCGTCTGGATGCTTGAACGTTGGATCTCGGATCGGGAATGCGATGAAAGAAAGCAATACAACGCTAGGATACCGCGACGGCTATGTGGAAAATCTAGGGTTTGTCACACTATGCATCCTAGCTGCGTGTTGCATTATTATGTACTTGTACAATTGGATGCAGCGGAATGTGTTGACCGATCCGAAGCTGTTTGACCAATCGCAAGTAAAAACAAAAAAATCGAAGCTAAAGCTGTCGATAGGAGAAAGCTTCAAGTGCATATTCAAGTCTCCGTACCTTGGCCTGTTGCTAATGATTGTGCTTGGGTACAACATCTGCATGCCTTGTGTAGAGCTAATTTGGAAGAGCCAGCTGAAAATTGCGTTTCCAGACAGGAATGACTACCAATCCATGATGGCTGCGCTGAGCTTCTGTACGGGAATATTCACGATAATATTTACCGTTATTGGAATGAACATTTTGCGACGTTGCTCATGGCGTTTCGCGGCGTTGGTTACCCCAATAATGTTTTTGGTGACTAGTGCGATCTTTTTTGCGCTGCTGAGCTACACTAGGGTGGCGGGACCATTTGAGCCGATAAACCTTGGCGTGTTAAGTACTACGGTAGTTATGCTAACAGTCGGCATAGGTTTGATTCAAAACGTCTGTTCAAAGGGAACAAAGTACTCGCTATTCGATTCAACTAAACAGATGGCGTACATCCCGCTAGATCCAGAACTAAAGGGCAAGGGGCAAGCGGCAATAGAGGTGGTTGGCGGGCGGCTTGGCAAGTCTGGCGGCGCAGGAATCGTTTCGGCATTGCTTTCTATTGCAGGTGGCGGAGCTACGTTGTTGTCGTTAACGCCGGTCTTGGGACCTGTGATATTGCTGATCGCCATATTGTGGGTATTTGCCGTGTTTGGCTTAAACAAAAAGTTTACAGCTCTGACAAAAGGCGCGTAAAAGAAACTATAGGGTTCCCGACGGACACTCCGGGGGAACAAGTCCTATTACAAGGCTTTGAGCTCTCAAGGAACCCGGAACGTCAGATGGTACATGCGTATATACGGTTCCCGGCTGACGTTACGGGGGCCAAGTCCTGATATGACAAGGCGTTGAGCCTTCAACGAAACCTGAGCGTCAGGCGGGATATGCGTATACGCGAAAAGTGCAGCGAATGCTCCTTTCTTAATGAAGTCGCTAGCCCTGTTTCAGGCTATGGGAGAAATATTTTTATTATTAATATAAGTTTAACTGTTTATGGGTTGACTTGTTAAGTATTTGCCAGATATTCTTAATATTGAGGTGTGCGGTGGGCAAAACCGCTTGCGCGCTGACCTCAGCCCCAGAATGAGGGTGGGTGGGGGTTTGTGGATGGCACCCCCTCAGAGAAAAGTTAAAAATTCGTTAATGCCCGCTTTTTAGGCGGATTTCGACAAAAAGCAGTATATGGTGCTCCTGACTGACACTTCGGGGAACAAGCCCTGATGTTACAAGACGTTGAGCTATCAAGAAACCCGGAGCGTCAGATGGGATGTGTATATACGTTCCGTTGTCCCGCAAGAACGGCCCAATTCTTCGACATCATCCTTGCCAAGGACGCTTTCGATCACTTAGCCGACGAAAATTCCCATGTTTATCCGTTCAGTAAATACGACGTCAACGCATTTAGCCGTCTCAACCCTTTAAATGTTGCGGCGAGAACTCCGTCCTTATTTACAAGGTATTTTTCTTTAACCAAGCGTTCAAACGCCTTCATGTTTACAATGTGGTCAAGCGGCATGGGCAGCCCATCGCAACGGATGCCCTTAGTCATTCGCAGTCCAACCAATAGAGCTTCCTTCATTTGTTTTTCCAGAGACAGCGCAGTTATATCCTCGAGAATATGCTGATTATCCATAATTGAATTTAGCCATTTTTGCGGATTTGGCTCTTGGATGATCGCACATTTTTGCGGAGTAGACGTGCTCAGAAAAGGAGCTTGAGATTTGGCTACGGCTTGTTTGCGACTTTGTTCAGGCTCTGCGCGCTCATCATGGGCCTCCAAGAATGTCTGCGATGTTGACGGAATACCGTTTCGAGAATCCGGCGCAATCGTCAGCCGACCATGCGCTCCAGGACCGATCCCAATATAATCTACGTATTCCCAATACGAAATATTGTGGCGGCACTCAAGCCCTGGGATTGCATGGTTTGACACTTCGTATGCAGGCAACCCAGCTCTAGCTGCAGCGTCTTGAAGGTATTCGAACATACTTGCGCATGTATCATCATCGGGAATCAATAGCTCTCCACGAGAATACATGTCTCCGAATACAGACTCTTCGTCAACCGTCAGTTGGTAAAACGACATGTGCGGCGCGCCAAGTGCAAAGACTTCCGCAAGTTCTTTTTTCCATTGATCCAAATTATGAGTTGGCCACGCATATATAATATCGATAGAATAATTTTGAAAAAACTTGGCACACCAATTCAGAGCACGTAAAGAATCCTCTACGCTATGCTTCCTGCCCAGAATAGCCAGTCCATCGGCTCTTAAAGATTGTACTCCGAGTGATATCCGGTTTATTCCAGCTGCTTTGATGTTAGCGGCGTGGGATTCCGTGACATTTCCAGGGTTCATTTCCATAGATATTTCACAGTTATCCACAACTGACCACAATCTATGAACGTCGTCTACGACATCACCAATGAAAGTCGCCGGTAGCAATGAAGGAGACCCGCCGCCAAAATACACTGAAGAAACTTTCCTTCCCCGAGTTTGTTGCGCCAATTTTTCCAAACAGAATCTATACGCGTACCGCCATGCTTCAAAATCGATTAGGTCTGTAATCGGATAACTGTTAAACGAGCAATAGGGGCACTTTGACATGCAATATGGCCAATGAATGTATATGGTGACAAAATCTCTAGACATCTGTTTTCTGTGCAAGCTTTTGGCAAGCGTCATGTTACTACATGTCAGGTCTTTACTAAATGGCACCACGCCAGTAGCTATGCTATAAATTGCGGGGTTGTTGATCAAAAAAAAACGAACGGGAAAATGCCCATATTAAATGACGCGTGGATCCGTCAGCAATCGCTTCAGCACGGAATGATTTCGCCATTTGTGGAGGATTTGCACAGCGACAACGTTGTGTCGTTTGGTTTATCTTCGTACGGATATGATGCGCGAGTTTCTGATGAATTTAAAGTTTTTACAGATGTGAACAACGTTGTGATTGACCCTAAGAAATTTTCTGAAGAAAGCTTCGTTAGTAAAAAATGTAACGAATGCATTATCCCACCGCACAGTTTTGCGTTGGGTCACACGGTCGAATATTTCAACATACCGCGCGATGTTCTAGTTATTTGCCTCGGGAAATCGACCTATGCGCGTTGTGGGATCATCATCAATGTTACTCCGCTAGAACCAGAATGGGAGGGGTACGTAACTTTGGAGTTTTCAAATACGACCCCGCTTCCTGCGAAAATTTATGCGAACGAGGGGGTGTGCCAGTTTCTATTTTTGAAGGCGGATGCAACATGCGAGACGTCCTACCGAGATCGGCAGGGGAAGTACATGCGCCAGCAGGGAGTCACTTTGCCTCGAGTTTAGAGTGCCTCTCGCGCAAGCCAAACTGCGACGTTGTTTCGAGCAGGCGTGTTTTTGTTGCGCTGGCATCAAAAAAATGAAGTTTTCAAGAGCGTTGTATTCTAATATGGTGGCATGTACGGTCTTCAGCGCGCTGTTTTGAGCTTTTGTTTATGATGCTTCGTTTATCAGAGTTTTTTCGTAGCCCGTTGATGTCATTTTTTTCGGGTTGCGGGGTGTTGCGTGGTATTGGGAACGCCGTGAGGATTGTGCCCTATTCAGTGCTGTTTTTTTTACTGGCAAGTTGCTCTAAGCGAAATGACGTTATTACCCCACTGGTAATTTCAGCGTCTGCACCTTCATCAAGCTCCGTTACGGGTAATAGCTTGTCTTCAGTGGCGGCATCTCCTGTCGTATCGAATGGGACGCGAATTGTAGCGAAGGTTGGCACCAAGATAATCACGAATGTTGATGTCGAAGCTCGTTGCAACATGATTGCCTTGTTATCGGGGAAAACCAAAGATGAGGTTTTTTTGAAGAGAATCGCGCCACAAGTTCTTGAAAAGCTGGTGGATGAGTGTGTATACGAGTTAATGGCGGATCAATTCAAGATAGACATCGGCGACGCAGATATTCGTGAGTTCGTTCAGAGATACGCGCAGTCTGTGGGGATCACAGAAGAAAAATTCATGGAGCATCTTACAAAAAATGGGGTGCGCGTAACATTCATGCAAATGGGGCGAGCGCAGACGATTGAATATTGTATCGTTATGGGGGCAATGTCGAAAAAACTGCTGCGAGTGACTGAAGCGCAAATCCAAGAGAAGATGGAGAAGATCAAGGCCGATGAGAACAGGCCGCAATATTCTGTGCTTGAAATTGTCTTCTATCCAAAAGATGGCGTTGCCGCGTCTGACACTGCACGCAAGACATATGAAGAACTAGTACGAATGTGCGACCAAACGCCCCCTATTTCAGCATTCCAATCCTTAGCTCGACAGCTGTCTCAGGCCAGGACCGCGCAAGATGGTGGCTATCGGGGTTGGTGCACCGATACAGACTTAGGGGCAGTTGCGGCAGAGGTCGTAAAGGCGATGAAGGTCGGAACATTTTCAACGCCGATAAATGTTCGGCCGGGAGAATATCGGATATTTTTCCTGAACGATGTTAAACAGCCAGGCATGCAGCCTTATAGCGAAACCCAGGTTGAAATGCGTGTTGTAACTGTCCCATTCGATCCATCAATGCCCGAGGAGGAGCAGGCCGCATTACAAAAACGGTTAGCCATCATCTTGGACAGTAAGTCGTTGGATGATTTTGATGGGATTGCATCAGAATACGGGTACAAGGCAGAAACAGTCATGCGTACGCTTGATGTATTGCCCCCAGATTTTGAGTTAAACCGGTGTATCAAGCCAATATTTACTGGAGCGTCGCTGTTGCTTGTTATGCCCCTGAAGAAGGTACTTAAGCCCGCGATTTTAAAATTGGACAAAGATGCTGTGCAGAGCGCCTTGGAACATCAACTAAGGGCGAATGCGGCAGAAAAAATATTCAAAAACTACAAAAATCGGCAACTAATTGTTGTTGATACGAGGCGCTTGTAACAGTCGTCGTGTCCATTCTACCGTCGGCTCCTGTATTAACGGCAATCGCAAATGCTTGATGACGCAAAGCTAACGGTCCAGATCGTAAAAAATACGGCGGCCCTGCAGAGTCGAGTGCGGGCCAAAAGGTTCGGGCAGCATTTTCTCGTAAACCCGCGAATTTTGGAGAGAATTGTTGACGCAGCTGAACCATTGCAGGGCAAGACGATTGTCGAAATTGGCCCTGGTCCTGGTGGATTAACTAGAGAAATATTGCGAAGACGACCTGCACAAGTATTTGTGATCGAAAAGGACCCGCGCTTCGTCGAGTCTCTGGTGGCGCTTGATGGGGTTACTGTATTCAATGAAGATGCGTGTGATTTTGATTATAATCAGTTGATTAATGACAACAGAAAGATCAGTGAGACGACGGACGATTTTTCGTTATCACAGAGCGATCAGCCCGCACCGGCTAATATTCGAAAGCAAATATTTGCCGCAATTGAAGTGATGAATGTCGTGGATATAAATAACCGCTTGTTACCAGACATTTCAGCTTTGGTGCATCAATTCTATCCGCATTGCCAAGGTACAGAAAGAAGGCGCATTAAGATAATTTCAAACTTGCCATACAACGCGGGAACGGCCATTTATGTGAATGCGCTGAAACATGCGGACATCATAGAAGACATGACACTGATGTTTCAGAAAGAGGTCGCTGCGCGCCTGCTGGGCAAGCCAAATACCCGCGATTACGGGCGGTTGAGCGTGCTTACTCAATATTTTACAGAGGCACGTCGGGTAATGCGGCTTACACCGGGTGCATTTTATCCGCCTCCGAAGGTTTACTCTGATGTTTTGCATTTCAAAAACAGAACAGACGCTGACCCGCGTGTGCTTGATGATCTATCAGCTGTTTGTCTCGAGATTTTTCAGCACAGACGAAAAAAACTCAAAAACCGGCTCATCAAAAACACGCGCGAAAACTAATTCATTCGATCTTGCAATTACTAAAATCCCGCGCAATCCTCGACGTACCATGCATTCTCTAGAAAACACAAATTATTCCTCGTGATAAAAATTGCGTCCAGTTGAACGTCTTTAAATGGAACGCATTGGGTTTGTAAAAAGACGTCCAACGATTTAGCAATTCTTGACCGTTGATTTATTGATATAGCGAACCTGGCCTCTCGAACAGTCTGTCGTTCTTTCACCTCAATCGCATGAACAATAGAATCCTTTACGGAAATAATATCTATTTCCCCGAATTCTGTTCGATAACGGCGTTTTAAAACGGTATGACCATGTGCTTGCAAAAAATCCACAGCTCTTTGCTCTGAGGCAATTCCCTTTTGGTATGAATTCCTGTTTGCAGAGCCTATGACTTGCCTGTGAAAACTAGCTAACTTGCTTTGGCCAGGGACTGTTGCACAAGACATAGCACTCCGCTAACGTCACCCTCTTTCCGTCATTATAACATTGTTGAGCCGTCCCGTACAGTTCGATCTGATGAAGTGTAACGGTTCACATCGTTTGAGACACTTTCCGGCCCAAAGAACAGCCTTAGGGTACGCCATTGGGAATGTATTTCAAGGCTTGATGAGGGCGATAGCAGAGCGTCCTCATCAAAAAATATGTACTGCATGGGATTGACGTTTAACGCACAAAGTGGTGTAAATCCGCTTTTGTTCGTATTTTGAGCTATTTTTATATCAATTGTAGTTTGTTGTGCTTTCCAAGAATGTCTTGTTGGACTTGAAGATCCACGTTCTCCTCGAAACCCTCAACACCCAACGCACCTTCCCCCCCGACAAAAATTGTAGAATGCGATCAGTCGTTATCTTAAAAAAAGCTATAAATTGTGCGTATTTCATCAGGTAGCATCGTTCAAGTTTCCACT
>JAIRNK010000011.1 GCA_031258095.1 Holosporales bacterium | reverse complement strand
AGGAAAACAACCCAAAGTTCAAACGAACATCAATCCGCTCGCTGAGAAAGAAGGCTGGCTGGGACACACGTTTACTAAAACAGATTTTGGATCAAGATTTTTCATGAGGACGCCCTGTTGCTTGTTGCCCCTTCTGTTGAATCTCTTCCCCACTTAAGCTAGACTTCCCGTAGGCGTTGGGTTTTTGGGAATAAGTGCTCATGAACGTTTGCTTCATGGGCTTATTTTTTTTGGGATTTTGTAATGGACAATCAAAAAACAAGTTTTTCGGATCTTTTGGAACAATCGCTGGAAGGGCAGGGGACATTCGAAGGCAAAGTCGTTGACGGAACCGTTATCGAGGTGCAAAGCGACATCGTTGTAATAGATGTTGGGTTAAAGTCAGAAGGGCGCATCCCCTTGAAGGAGTTTGAGGCGTTCGGGCTGCCAGATGTCCAGCGGGGCGATGTCGTGCCCGTTTATGTGGAACGACTGGAAGACCGCAATGGTGATATCATCCTGAGCCTCGAAAAAGCCAAAAAAGAGGCGGCGTGGAACGTGCTTTTGAAGGCTTACTCTGACGGTGTTTTTGTGGAAGGCGCCATCGTTGGGCGCGTAAAAGGCGGGTTGGCGGTCGAATTAGACGGCGCGGTCGCATTCCTTCCAGGAAGCCAAGTCGACATCCACCCGGTGCGCGATATTACTCCATTGCTGAACGTCAAGCAGATGTTCAAAATCATAAAAATGGACAAAGCGCGAAACAATGTCGTCGTCTCCCGTCGCGTCGTGATCGAAGAATCACGCGCAGGCGCACGCGAAGAGACAATGTCCAAGCTAGCTGAAGGACAGGTTGTTACAGGGGTCGTCAAAAACATCACAGATTACGGTGCGTTCGTTGACTTGGGCGGCGTTGACGGATTGCTACACGCAACGGACATCTCATGGAAAAGGGTGGCACACCCGTCAGACGTGATCTCTGTGGGCCAGGTCCTCGAAGTGCAGGTCCTAAAGTTCAGCACGGAAACGCACAGAATCTCCCTGGGGTTAAAGCAGCTTCAATCTAATCCGTGGCTTGGCGCAGAAAACCGCTACATAATCGGACAAAAGTACATGGGGAAAGTCACTAACGTAGCGGAATACGGCGCGTTCATAGAATTGGAGCCAGGCGTAGAGGGGCTCATCTACGTAACCGAAATGAGCTGGCTTCGGAAAAATGCGAATGTTCATAAAATCGTCTCGGTCGGGCAAGAAGTCGAGGTCATGGTTCTGGACGTAGATTCAAATAAGCGCAGAATGAGTCTGGGCCTAAAACAGTGCATAGAAAACCCCTGGGAGCAGTTCGCAAAAGAACATCCCGTTGGAAGTGTCATTGAGGGCGTCGTTCGAAATGCGACGGAGTTTGGGCTGTTCGTTGGCGTGACTGATAAACTAGACGGCATGGTCCACATGTCCGACATCTCAGCGAAGCAACGCGGGGATGACGCAATCAAGAATTTTGAAAAGGGACAGACGATCAGCGTCAAAATTTTGGACGTCGACTTTGAGCGAGAACGCATCAGTTTGGGCATAAAGCAATTGGAATGCGAAAACGTTGACGAAGTATTTAATGACATAAAAAAGGGCAGCATAGTTACGTGCACGGTTCGAGATGTGAATGAGCGGGGGATCGAGGTCCTCGTCAAAGACAAGATTGTGGTCTTCATCAAAAATCAATACCTGTCCGCGGATTGGAGTCATCAGCGAGATTTATACGCAGTTGGTGAACGAGTCGATGCGAAAGTGCTGTCTGTCGACCCGTTTTCTGGGCGGCTGTCTTTATCAATCCGCGCCCGTGAAATTGACGAAGAAAATCAGGCTATGTCCAAATACGGCTCTTCCGACAGTGGAGCGAGTCTTGGAAGTATTTTGGGTGAGGCTATTCGTAAAAAAAACGAGGATTCATCCGCCGAGTAGACGCTGATATCTACCGGGCTCCGGCGGCGCTTCTCTGAAATGAGCGGGCGCCTTCTCACGCGTATCGGGCTCCCGGCTGACGCTCCGGGGAACAAATCCTGATGTTACAAGGCTTTGAGCTCTCAAGAAACCCGGAACGTCAGATGGGATGTGCATATTTTTCGGGCTGTTCTGCATCCCACTACCGACGGTGCTGAAAATCACAGACTCGCCTTAGAAGCCCAAATGCTGCATCGCTGCTTTCATATTAGCCTCAAAGACACTGTCCTCTACAAACAAAAAGGATCTCAACATATTCGGTAACATACCCCGCAATGCGTTCGTTAAATTATCCAACATGTTTGTCGTGTTGATTAAGAGAAACGCTTCTCCGTCTGCGCGACACAGCCGTAAATCATTAAGAACTGTGTTTCTCAGGTCGTTGCAAATTGTCATAAGTAGGATGTCTGCAATTTGCTCATCTGCTGGCGGCTTCGGGCGATTAAAGGCCGCAATAAGTTCCCCTAAATTTTTACTAGCACAGTGCGATAGGATAGTGTCAGGGCGCCGCGGATGGCTGAAACAAATTTCGCTCAACGCCGTGGTTGTTCCCGTCGCAAAGCATTCATCCATTGCGACAACAACATCATCAAAGCGAGTGAACGCTCGGGCGAACAAGATACTTTGGTCCACAGCTCCAGCCATTGTTTTTTGAAGTTGTGCAACGTTTGCATAGAAAGCGTCAGGATTGTTGCAAACGTCAAATATGCAACGGCTAAGAGCGCTTCTTTCTGGTGGAAATTGTGGGAATAAATTCACCAAAGTTTTGACATTTTGCTCCAGAGCACGTTCATTCTCTAGTACGCTGGTTGGATCATCAGGAGTTGTGAGCTTACTTCGAGTGCTAAAACACTCCCCGATCGCTACAGCAAACTGATCATGCTTGCTGGTTGATGCGACTTTTAGCAAGACCGACGTCAAAAGTTTCGTTCTGTTCTCTGTGCTGTCAATCTCGGCTTTTACCAGATCTAAGCGTGCCAAAAAGTTACTTTGGTCCAAAGCTAAGTTGCGAATAAGCACAAACATTCTTCCGTATGAGGCACAAGTTTCTGGAACCACGGCCAACAACTGTTCAACAGACGTTCCTGCATATCTCGGCGTATTCCTGCCCGTATTCAGAAGGTCTATGCATGCATTCTTTACAACATCATCATTTGTGCCAAAAGACAGCAGCTGACACAGCAAAGACAGATATATCTCATTCACGGGTCTATGCCCAACTGCGGCAAAAGACTCTGTTGCGTGTGCTTTTGTGATATCGGGAGAAAAGCCGGTTTTAAGTAATTGGTCTTTTAATGGCGGTTGGCCCATGCAAAAGGTCAAAAACGCTGTATCGTGAAGAAGGTGTGGCACATATGGGATGTACTCGCCCAATAATTCGGAATTTGCAAATATCGTCTGTAATATGTCGCTCACTACGTCATAATCTGAGGCGTACTCAGGAAGAACAGCAAGTAAATCACCAATTGCATTCGCTCTGGAAGCATCATCGGCTCCAAATGCATTTCTACACAACTTGTATATACCCACCTGGACTGACAATTTGGGTAAATCTGCATAATGTGTTAATACTCTACCCATGAAACGTGATTTTCTCACAGACGCGGACCGCCTAGAGTTAAGGGCAAGGCACCGCA
>JAIRNK010000043.1 GCA_031258095.1 Holosporales bacterium | reverse complement strand
AGGAACGTCCGCGAAAAAAGAGGCGAGGTGTTTTTGCATATAAAAAACCAAACACTGTACTAAACTTTGTCATTAATCAAAAGAGGTTTGGGCTAAGTTTTTTCGTGCGTAGGCCCTGGGCTATCACAGACACGGCAGAGACGAGGAAGGATACGAGGTTGAATACAGCCGTCACCACGGGCGCAGATCGCCATTTTCAACCCGCGCGAGTATTGCGACTGGGATTGCCCCGCACTCAGACGCGACCGAGACGAGGACCGTGACCGTCGTAACCACCGGCGCGAATCGCCACCACGTGGGGACTTCAGCCGAAGCTGGGATTCTCGCGAAGGACGCCCGCGACGTTGAGAATACATAGGCTGACGCGAAAGATTAGCTGCTAGATCGAATCAAAGCGGAACTCAATCCGTCGGTTCTTGTCCATTTTATTCACGTCGCTGGTGAGTGGGTAGTACTCCGCAAAGCCGGCAGCCGCCAAATTTTTCGGGCTAATTCCTTTACTAACGAGATATTTCACAACGCACAGGGCTCGCGACGTAGACAGCTCCCAATTAGACTCAAACCGGTCATTGTGAATCGGCAATTTGTCTGTGTGCCCATCTACCCGAAGCACCCAGTTCACGCTTGCCGGCATCTTACCACTAATGTCCTTCAGCACCTGAGCCAACGTATCAAGCGCCGCCTTGCCTTGCTCCCCAAGTTCGTCAGAGCCGCGTGCAAAAAGCACCTCCGCCTGAAAAACGAAGCGATCCCCGACCGTCCTAATATCCGAGCGCCCTCCAAGAACATTTTGCAATGTTGCGAAAAACTCAGAACGATACTTCAGTAATTCCGGATTCTTCAAAATGGATTGAGGAATCTGCGCCTTTAAGACGACGATTTCGTCTTGTAATTTCATCAGCTGTTCCTGAAGATTCTTCAATTGTTCAATCTTTTCCTCAACGGTTCTGTTCATGTTCTCTTTTATGACGTTTTCTTTCTGTTTTGCCTCTTTCGTAACCAACTCAAGCAGCGCATTTAAATCGGCGATCTTCGCTGCTAGGTCTGCCACTTGAGTGTTTAGGTTAAAATTCTGAACTTTAAGTTTGGTTTCGCTCGTTTTTGTTGCCGTAAAAATTTCTTGAAGGCGCTGGAGTTGAATTTGCAATTTTTTGCATTCAGCATCAGCTACGACGTACTGTTTTTGCAAAGAAGCATAGTTGCGTTGCAAACTTTTCAATGAGGTGTCTGTATCATTTAGCGCTGTCGACAGGTACACCTGCAACACGAAAGACCCAATGATCGCAAAGACGATGACGATCAGCAACGACGACAACGCATCGACGAAACATGGCCAGACGTTGACGCTAAACTCATTTTTTTTTCTGGTATACACTACGCTCACGCTGAATGCGTCATCTTAGGCACAGTATATCCAAACTTTTGCTAAATCAAAAAAGACTGCGGCGTTGCTTGCTCTCTCGCAATCGCAAGCGGCTTAAAAGTTTGGGACCAACTCTCACCTCGGGCCATCCAGGCATCGCATTGCCGCAATAAGCGCTTTTCCTGCCAGCGGTGCGGCGACTCTCCCGCCGCTTTCCCCGTGTTCAACAATCACAACGACTGCGATGCGGGGGTTTTCCACAGGCGCATATCCAACAAATATTGCGTGGTCTTTTAGATGATATGGGCGCTCTGCTATTTTCCCCTGCTGTCGCTCTTCCTTTGTTATGCGGCACACTTGCGTACTTCCGGTTTTCCCCGCAATGCCAAACGCGCCAGCTTGCGCACGAACGCCAGTTCCACTCTTTACGACGGCAGCCATTCCGGCTCGCACAAAATTAAACGCAGACGTCGAATATGGAAGGCGATCGCACTTTATTTGCGTTTCTTCAGCACATGATAGCTCAATATTTTTTATGAGATGTGGGACAACACGTTGGCCGCTGGCGAGTCTTGTCGTCATCACAGCTAGTTGCAAAGGCGTTGCCGTAAGCTGCCCCTGCCCGATAGATAGGTTGATCGTTTGCCCAACATATTGCTTCTGTAGCGTTGCCCCGTGAGGTGGTAGTTGCCCCTTTTTTTCTTCTGGTAGCTCTACGTTTGTCTTTGCACCGAATCCAAAATCCTTTGCGGCATTGATTATCGGCGACGCCCCAAGTTTGGCGGCTACGTTGTAAAAGAACACATCGCACGATTTCTCCAACGCCCGCACGACGTCCATTGATCCGTGCCCGCCGATTCGCCATGAGTGGCAGTGAAATCGACTACGATTTACTTCGTAATATCCGGAGCAGAAAAAGCGTGTCGAGCCAGAGATCGTTCCATTGTTCAACGCGGCGATGGCAACAATTGGCTTGAAAGCGGATCCAGGCGCATATATGCCTGAAACAGCGCGATTAATGAGCGGCAAGTCCTTATCATTCATCAACTCGTGCCATTCTTTTGCGGTGACCGCTTTGGAAAAAAGGTTCGGGTCAAATGTCGGAACAGAGACGCTCGCCAAAATGTCTCCAGTTTTAATATCCAGCACAACAATCGCCCCGCAACGAACATCTTGCATTATGCTCCTTATTTCTTTCTGCAACTCAATATCTATTGTCAAAAAAACGTCTTTTCCCTTTGTCGACCTTTTTTCATCGATTAGGCGAACCATGCGACGAGCTGCATTCACTTCAATTTGTTTGATGCCAATTTCACCCTGCAGAGTTGCGTCGAAGTAGCGTTCAATTCCCATTTTGCCAATTGATGCGTCAAGCACCTTTAGGTTGGCATTGTTGCTTATGTCTTCTTGGCTTGGGCGAGTAACGTAACCAACGCAATGACAGCAATCGCAACCGTACGGATATACGCGAACGATTTGAGGAATAACAACGATGCCCGGAGCTTGCGACGACAGCAGTTCAACTGCGGCAATTTCGCGCCATGTGAGTTGATCTTTTATTGGAATCACCAACGTTGGACCAACGCTATGGATCTGTTTATTGACGTACGTGGACAAGGGAACATTCGGGTCGAGGCTTAGGATTTTGCAAAGATGCTCCCAGTTAGATGCGTTGTATTGGTTAAGGTCAATCGCCGCGCGGTAGCTAAAGCTTGATGTTGCAAGGGCGTTGCCTCGTCTGTCGAAGATTGTGCCACGGGGGGCCGCAGAATATGTTGTATATATGCGATTTTTCTCTGCCAGCAACTTGTATTTGTCGTTGTTCATGACCTGGAGGAAAAACAGGCGGCTGGCGAGGAGCAAAAAGATGGCGATTATGGCGCTGGTGCTGCCCATGACTCGCGTGGAGAGGGAGGCGCATCCGTTTGAGGTAGGGGGGCGTGTAGCGTTGTGGCGGGTCAGCATTCGCGTAGGGCGTGGAGCGGACTAAGCATGTGCTTTTTATACCATATGGGGCGAGCGCGCACCTGGTGATTTCCCACAACTGCCACCAGCCGCAGTTTCGCTGGAAAACGTAGTTTCAGATACACTACAAATGGATCAATATTGTAAAAAGTTTAGTTGGGGTGTTGCCGTCGGGGGAAAAAATAGAAAGGTAGTCACGTACACGATCAGGATACACAGATTGTAAAACGCCACTTGATATTCTGCTATCATCAAATAGAATGAACTGGGTCGTTGCTAATTGGAGAGTCTTTCGTGAATAGCACAATCTTACGGAGTTGCATTTGCATAGCGTGCGCTCTCGTTCAAATCTCGTCACGGGAGGTGCGGATAGGTCGAATTCGCGCCGAAAAGCGCCTATCTAAATAGAGCGACGCAGAATACAGCAAATACCCCATGTCCGTCACAGTAAGATTCGCCCCAAGCCCGACCGGGTACCTACACATTGGTGGAGCCAGAACGGCCCTGTTTAACTGGTTGTATGCGCGCCACATGGGTGGCAAGTTTTTGCTAAGAATCGAGGACACCGACCGCGAGCGTTCATCTCAAAGTGCCGTTGATGCAATTTTTGAGAGCCTAAAGTGGCTAGAGCTCGATTGGGACGTCCCGCCTGTCTTTCAGTTCGCCCGTGCCAGTCGCCATGCCGAGGTCGCGCGACAGCTAGTCAATAACGGCCTCGCCTACTACTGCTACAGCTCAATAGAAGAAGTCGAGCAAATGCGCGCAACTGCGCTGGCGCATGGGCGACCTCCACGCTACGACGGATACTGGCGCGACAGAAAAGACCCGCCGCCGTCCGGGGTCAGTCCGGTTATCCGCTTTAAAGCGCCTCAGTCTGGAAAAACCGTTATAACCGACTTGGTGCAGGGCACGGTTGAGTTGGATAACGCCCAGCTTGACGACATGGTTTTGCTCCGCGCGGATGGCACTCCGACGTATATGTTGTCTGTCGTTGTTGACGATCACGACATGGGAATAACACATGTCATCCGCGGCGACGACCACCTAACCAACATGTTTCGGCAATATCACCTATTTAAGGCTTGTGGCTGGTCTGTTCCAGAGTTCGCGCACATCCCGCTAATTCATGGCCCTGATGGAGCCAAACTGTCAAAACGCCACGGCGCGCTTGGGGCCGAACAGTATAAAGACGCCGGCTTTCTTCCTGAATCAATGCGCAACTACTTGTTGCGGCTTGGATGGGCGCACGGAAATGATGAAATAATTTCCACGCAGCAAGCTATAGAATGGTTCGATATTCGTGACGTCGGGCGGTCTCCAGCGCGGTTCGATATGCAAAAATTGCTGAATCTGAATGGGCATTACATTCGGCAGGCAGAAAACGAGCGACTGTTCGACTTGATTCGTCCATGGCTAAAGAGTGGAGAGCATGCGGACCGTGTGCTAGCCGGAATGACGGGCTTGAAGCAGCGAGCACAAACGCTTCGTGAGTTGGCGGATGGAGCGCTGTTTTATATTGAGCGGCCCGATCCTGGTGCAATACTGAGCGGTCCTAATTCTAAGAAAATTACTGATCCAGCGGCAGTTTCTTATTTAAAGCAAATGTTGGAACTTTTGCAGAATTTAACGAATTTTGACGAAGCAGAAATAGAACTAGCGATCCGCAACTTTTGCAAAGAGCAGCAAATTAAGCTGAACGATTTGTTGAACCCAGCCAGGGTTGCCTTAACCGGGTCGCACATATCCCCGAGCTTGTTTGATGTAGTCAATGTCCTTGGGCGCGAAGAGTGTCTCGTTAGAATAAACGCGTGCTTACTTCAGGCTAGGGCGTTGTAGGAGCCTTGTAACAGCGAGTTTATCATGCAATGGCTCAAAACTTGAGGCGCTCGTGGTCCTGCGCGTGTGTTTTTTCGCATTTCTTAGCCGTACTCATTTTTGTTAAAATTCCCCATGTTTTTCCGTATTGAGACAGCGCGCATGAACGACCATCTAATTTACATGGACTACCCCGCGACAACGCCGTGTGATGAGCGAGTATTCGACAAAATGGCGCCGTACTTTTGCGAATTATATGGGAATCCGCACTCATGGCACTCTATGGGGTGGGCGTCCATGCACGCAGTTGAAGTGGCAAATAAACAAATTGCTGACTACTTATGTGTGGATCCAAGCGACGTAATCTTTACGAGTGGGGCAACCGAGTCTAACGTGTTGGCCTTGCGCGGGATGATTCCGCCAAAAAGTCCGAAAGAATCACACTTGATTACGACTGCAATTGAGCATCCGTCTATTTTGGAGGGGTGCCGTCAGCTTCACCCACAAGTAATAACAACAATTTTGCCAGTTTCAAACGAGGGCATTGTGGACTTGGACGAGCTATCGCGAAGCATAACGGACGACACGTATTTAGTATCGGTTATTGCTGTGAACAACGAAACAGGGGTGATTCAACCGCTAGAGCAAATTGGGGCAATCTGCAAAGAGCGCGGAGTTCACTTTCACACGGATGCGACCCAAGCGCTGGGAAAGATTCCGATTGAGCTCGAGAAATGGAACGTTTCACTCGCGAGTTTTTCTGCGCATAAGGTGTATGGTCCAAAGGGAGTTGGTGCCATATATGTTCGCAAAGGAACTCCACTTCGACCGCTTCAGGTCGGAGGAGGGCAGCAGCGCGGGATTCGCGGCGGAACGATTCCTGTCCCGTTGTGTGTTGGTTCGGGAGAGGCATGCCGAATTTTGGCTGACGAGGGCGCGTCCGAGTTTGCGCGCATTTCTGAACTGAGCGAACGGCTTGTGACGGGGCTTATGTTGTCGATTCCATACGCGCAGGTGAATGGCGGAACGTCCAGCAAGGTCCCCCACATCGTAAATATGGGATTTCCGTATGTGGAAGGAGAGAGCATCATGATGGGCCTAGGCAGTGACGTTTGTGTTTCGACCGGTTCTGCTTGTTCTTCGGATAGGCTCACTCCGTCACACGTGCTGCAAGCTATGCACGTTAATGAATACTTTTTGCAGTCATCTATTCGGTTCGGAATTGGCAGATTCACAACGGTTGCCGACATTGACCACGTAATCTGCCGGGTCGCAGCCGAAGTTCAGCGGTTGCGTGACATGAGTCCTTTATGGGAGATGTTCAATAATGGGGTAGACATGAATAAAATAAAGTGGGAGCGGCGCTCTTCTTTGCGGAGGGATCGACCTGCGGCATAAGTCGTTTTGTATTGTCGGTTGCCGCGAATTTTGTGGGGGCGGAGTTAATGAGCTAAATATCGAAAGGCCATTAAAAGGGGTAAAATATCAAGGGCGTTATAGCAGTCCGGCATGTTGTTATGGGTCTAGTCTCGTCACGTTGCAGTTAATAAATGCATTAGTGTCTAATGATACACCGGTAGCTGGATATTGGATCACTTTCAGCGCGCTACAGCCATCGAAGGCGTAACCGCCAATGTTTGTTAACGCAGGCAGTGGTGATATTGTTGTTAAGCGAGAACAACGTTGAAATGTCATATTGCCAATGATTTTAGCTTTAGGAATGTAAACGGTTGTCAACGAACGGCAGTCTCTGAATGTTCCATACTCAGCAGATAGAGTTCCTATGTTCGTTACATTAGGGAGATCTACTGTCGTTAGGGGGCAACCGATAAAAGTGCCATAGCCAATGATTTTAGCTTTAGGTAATGATATTGCTGTTAGCCGGGCGTTAACGAAAACACCATCGTTAAAAGTTTCTGCTTCGGGAAAAAATATTTTGGTTAGGGCTGAACAAGTGTCAAAAGCGTTGGAGCAAATGGTGACAGTTGCTGGGAAAGATATTGCTTTTAGAGAAGAGCAGCTATGGAAACAGTTGACATTAATGCGTGAGGCTTTGTGAATTATTACTTCGACTAAACTGCATCGGGTGAATGAATCAGCAGCAAGCTCATCGCCCCAGTTCATGACGATAAGGTTTTGCAGGACTTTTGTTTCTCTCGCGAGGGTTGCTATTTGTGTGCGCTGAGTGCTGCTGAGCCCGGGGCCATCGAAGAAACCCAAAGATTTTAG
>JAIRNK010000047.1 GCA_031258095.1 Holosporales bacterium | reverse complement strand
TATAGCGGCGGTCTGGACGAACAAGCTGATTAATGAACATTGCTGCTTTTGAACTGAACCTGATGCCAATTTTTAGCAAAAAAGAGAGGGGGAGTTAGTGAGGGGGTTCAATAGGGCCAGAGTTAAATTGCGCTGACATCTCTCCAGCTTCCGCTTGTGTAAGCTTCTTCTCGGCAACTTGCCGTAAAACATATAACTGCTCTATGTCCCTTTCACTTAGTTTGATTTGCACAGTTGCACCGAAATGAGCATCATTTTGGTAGGAATTATGGACCCATTCCCTACTAAAAAGAGGACATTTCTAAATTGCACAAGAGGACATTATTAAATTGCGCTGACATAACTTATATTCCATTGAATTCGCATACGTAGAGCTTATTTGCGAAACGAAATGGCCTTCCGCACCAAGCGAAATAAACAAGAGTATGGGTCTTATACGTTGCCGATGTAAATGCCAAGAGATTTCGCGATGTGGACCATCTCTCCATTGACGTCTACCCGCTGTATTGTGTTGGCAACCTCAGATATGTGGATGTCCGCCATTTTGCCATTGATGACCACGATGACTCGGCTGAATTGCTTCTTCGCGATCAAGTCAACCGCGTGAACACCAAAGCGATTCGCGAGCAAGCGATCTTTGATTCTTGGGCGTCCGCCGCGCTGCACATGTCCGAGAGAGACAAACCTTACGTCTGCAGATACGCGTTCTTTTAAGCGGGCTGCTAAATTTTCTCCAATGCCGCGATAGCGCGTTTGCTCTTCCTCACCAATTGTTCCACGCATTGTTTCCCCATCTGGGGTCTTTACGGACTCCGCAACCACAGCAATCGCATGGCGCTGCGGAGATTGGTATACACGCTCGATATGCTTAGCCAGATCATCAATATTATATGAAATTTCCGGGATCAAAATTGCGTCAGCACCAGCGGCAACTCCCGCTTTTAGCGCAATGTGCCCAGCGTCGCGGCCCATAACCTCCACGACCATAACTCTGTCGTGGCTTTCAGCCGTAAATTGAAGGCTGTCGATTGATTCGATTACCACATCTAGTGCGGTTTCGTGCCCAATGGCCAGGTCTGTGTACGCGACGTCGTTGTCGATTGTCTTTGGGATCGCAATGAAATTTACCTCGTTGTGGTCGCCTCTTTTCTTCGTCTTGTTGTAGTAATCATGAATCTGATTGAGCTTATTAAAGCTTCCATCCCCGCCGATTACGATAATCGCGTTAAGGCCTAAGGCGTTGTAGGCGTTACAAAAGGCCTCATCTAGATTTGGAAAGGTTTTCCCTCCGTCAGCAAAGGTTGGTGGATGGCAGTTCTTATTGCTTCGCAGGAACGTTCCGCCAGAGCTTACCCATTGGTGGTCACAAACATCTGGCGTCAGCTCGATCGTTTGCAGCGGACGAACCCACATCCCCCAGTAGCCGCGCTGTATCCCGACGACCCGCCAGCTGAACGTTTTTGTCGCGTGAAGAGTAATTGCTCTGACTGTAGCGTTTAGGCCTGCGCAATCACCTCCGCTGACTAAGACACCAATTGTTTTCGGTGTGCTGATTTCTCTTTTAAAAAACACATATGCCCCAAAATGTATCGCTGACGATCTTTTATAACAAATGTGCCCACTTTTTACTAAGGCCCTGATTAAGGATGCGGTGTGCGCCAACTGCGCCTCCCCCCTTTGTCGAGTAGGCCAAGGGGAGTTTCACCACTAGCCCCGCGGAAGCGTACTTGATATACATATCCAACCTGACGTTCCGTCTTTCTTGAGGGATCAAAGCCTTGTATCAGCAGGATTTGTCCCCCGGAACGTCAGTCGGGAGTCCTATCTTTCCTCACGGCCCCCCCATTTCCAATTGGCAAATAGCCAAGGTTGCTTCTTCGCCACAGCGTTTAACAACTGTCAAACATTTCCTGCACTCATCTTCTCGGCTCCATACTTACGTCTTGCCCACTTGCCTTGCATTTACGCACTCCACGCTATAGCCCCACCTCGATCCGCAGTAAGGCGAGAAGTAGTTGAGCCATCCTTGACCATAGGGCTCCCAACTGACACTCCGGGGACAAAGTCTGCTTTTACAGAACGTTGAGTCCTCAAGAAACCCAGAGCGTCAGGTGGGATATGTATAGTGGAGTTCGCCCCTTCGCAAGGCTTGCTAGTCGCGGAAATTCAGCACTCTTCAACGTTACGAACCGCGAATGCAATGGGAAATCGTCTTACTGTTGCCGCCGTATAAGCTCGACTATCCGTAGTTGTTCGTCAGGATACGTTAAGTGTGTGCAATCTAACGCCTGCCTTATCTTGGTTTTGTCCTCAACCGTAATAGTACATCGTTTGGATCCTCCACCAATCCCTCCAGTATAAGCGACAAGACCGTCTATTTCTCTACAAACACTCAAACCGTTAATCACCTCGAGTAACGGTTCCATAAGTGTTTGTTTCTGCAAGTACGCAAGGTTTTTTAGTTGAAACAGCGCGTAATGATCGCTGCCTAGCAACGATCGCAGAATAGCTTCTGCTAATAACGTGTCGATTGTTGCGATTGGTGTGCTTCCTTTCTGGTACAACAGCCCGATTTGATCAAAAACACGCGCGAAGTTGACGCTAGACGGCGAAGGTGGCACAGGCGCCAACGGCGAACAACGTGCTTTCCCCCCCCGTGTATTCGTTGTAGCGTGTGTTCGCCCTGCAGATGATTTGACTATACTCCGCGCGCTATCTTTATGATGGGCCGCCACTATCATTGACGAGCATGCCCAATGACAAACAAAAATAAAAACCATAAAGCGACAAACCATCATGATATCCTCCTCCAGCCCCCTCGCTTGGTCGCAGATGCTAAATCCAAGAGTACGCGTTCGAGTATGCCACGTTCTTCGGCAGCTGTAAACGCCCAGGGATTTGGAGATTCTCTCAAACAACGTTCTCGAAGATTCTCGTCCCTTTCGCCTGACGCGGGGTCAGACATTAACAAGGCGTCAAGCGTGGAAATGTCATCTTGTGACAATTGTTCACCTGCAACAGCACGCGCCATCAAACTTCGAATTTCTTTTGATTCAACAAATCGCGGGAATTCTAGACGTTGGTTCGCTCCCAACTTGCGCATATACCCCTTGATGCGTGATACGATAACTTGACATCTGTGACTAAGGTTAGAGTATTGTGAGGATAAGAAATCAACAAGATCGTGACGATCGCGAATGTTGCGGAATATCACACGTTTTGAGCGCGTGGATTGTCCTGCCACATGAAGATCGTACGGATATCTGATAGTAATTTTCGGTGATTTTAAGAGAATAGCATCTTTCGCCATCGCGTAAGTAGCTTCGCAGATTTGTGTACGAAAAGTGTTACCTTCTGAGTCCTTTGTTAATCCGATGAGTTGGTATTCTTCCATTTTTGGAATCTGCACAATATGTTCTTTGCCGGCCTCCATTATGTCGATACATGGGAAATAGGTGTATCCGTACAGCGCAACTATCGATGTGTTCAGACTTCCTTTGTCGATGTCACAAATTGGAAACTCATTCATTAATCTGTTCGCAATATCATCATCTGTCTGTTCTCTGGCATTGGTATTTGCTCGTGCTACAATTAAAGCATGGTTCAGTTCATGAAAAAGAATGCTGTCACATCCTGCCGTATAACGCGTTATTAACGCATTATTAGGGTGAGGATTACCCACGTTTGTCTTTACCCCATATCCATTATGTAATGCATCAGTCTGTACAGTACATACCTGTATAAAGATACGTTTATTATCTACATCAAGACCAGTACATGAACGCGTAGAAATATTGCACCTACACTCATTAACATTATCCACTTTTTCGATGGTTATGACTCTATCGAAACGCCTTAGCGCCAAGTACAGTTCGCACAACAATAGCTGTCCAACTGGATTGTACGCGATAGCGTTTAAAGTCCTGTAGATATACTGCATAAAGCTTATACTTTCAGTTTGTGTAGGACCAGTGCCGCTATCGGGTGGAAGCACGACGATATGTCGACGACGAACCATCAAGTCAACAATCGCACTTGTGGACACATGAGTGGTCGCGTCGTCAATCGCCAAACATGCGCTCGCAAGCGGAACCATTAAACATACATAGCAAAGTATAGGCAACTGTCCCTCTCGTGTTTCATCTTAGGAATACTATTCTAGCATTTAGGCCGAGAAGTGTCTATAGGACCCCACGAGAGTAGACCTGGATCTTAACGCCCAACGCATCTTTACCCCGCAGACAAAAACTGTAGAATGCGTTTAGCCGATATATTTAGGCCCTGTTGAATGCTAACGAAGGCGAGTTGAAATGCTAAAAGAGAAGACCAAATGTGGCAACGTCTGTGAAAAATTGTGAATATTTTTGATCGTACAGAGAACAATTCCTCCTA
>JAIRNK010000009.1 GCA_031258095.1 Holosporales bacterium | reverse complement strand
GACGGTCTAAAAAATCTTTACTTCAGCGAGGATTGAGAGCAATGAACAGTATATTTGTTGGGACTTGTTTTGTACACCAATTGTGGGAGTTTTTGAGATGCGTTGGGTGTTATGGGCTGAATCCATTATTCGCGTTAATACATTTCGTCATTGCCGCTGGATGCCAGAATGCTGAACGAGATCGCGAGGAAACATTGGGCGATTGAAAATACATTGCACTAGAGGTTGGATGTTTGCTTTAACGAAGATAAGGCGTGCATTCGAAATGATAATGCGGCAGAGAACATGGATATTGTACGAAAATGGGCGTTGGCTACATTAAAATGGGTGCAGCGAAAACCTGGGGAATCGACAAAATCCTTGAAGCGAATGAACGCGATGTCTTTCAAGCATTTGTCAAATTGTTTGTTACAGATTTTTCGTGCGTAGGCCTTTTACTCGCGCATGATTCGCGCACGTGTCACAGTCCGTGGGTGAACTACAGGGCTCCCGACTGACGCTCCGGGGGACAAATCATGATGTTACAAGGCGTTGAGCTCTCAAGAAACCCGGAACGTCAGATGGGATGTGTATAAGCGCTCGAATTTTGACACAAGGGGGGGTATCTCTTATTATTCATGCAGGCGGTCCTTTGCGATCGGGAACATTGCGCCATGTCGTTTGAGTTAAACGTCCACTCCGTAGACTCGGAATCAAAAAAAGTTTGTGGCATAACGCGTCTGTCGTTTTGCTCGCCCCTAGGGGCACATGAAATCCTCCCCTCACACGAGCCGCTCGTGACAGAGCTTGTCCCTTGCAAGGTCGCATTTTCTTCTGAGACGGGGGCGACTGAGGAAATTTCCCTAGACGGGGGGTTGTTAATCTTTCGAGGCGCGTGCTGCGACGTGTGGGCATTTTAGAGAAAATCGTTAGAGTAAACGTCCCACGTTCGACGGGATGCAAGCTTGCACGCATGCGCACAGACCCATCCACAGGCCCATCGCACACGCCCCTAGATTTCGATCGTTTTTTTACGCGTTTTCCATTTAGACATTATGTCGTAGAAAACCGGGACCACGAACAGCGTAAATATTGTCCCGAGCGTCATTCCCCCAACGATTGTCCATCCAAGCTGCCAACGCGTCTCGGCCCCCGCACCAGTAGACAGAGCGAGCGGTAATGACCCCAAAACCATCGCTAGCGTTGTCATTATAACAGGGCGCAATCGGATCAAAGCCGAACTGATTATGGATTCGCGAATGCTGAGATTTTCACTAAGTTGAATTTTATTTGCAAAGTCCACGATCAGAATACCGTGCTTCGTGATCAGCCCTATTAATGTGATTAACCCGATGTTTGAGTATAAGTTAATGCTCCCGTTCTTAATCAGGGCCAACGTCAGCACAGCACTAATTATTGCCAGAGGAACACTAAATAATATTATGAGCGGATCCAGCCAACTTTCGAATTGTGCCGCCATAACAAAGTAAATGAAAAGCACGGCAAGCCCAAATATCAGTGCCATGACGCTACGCTCTTGTAGATATTGCTTGGTACTGCCGATGTACTCTAGAACGACATCATTCGGCAATACGTTCTTTTTTACAGAATCGACATATGCAATACCGTCGTTTACCCCCCGGTTAGGCAACATATACCCATAAACCGAAACAGAGCGAGTTCTGTTGTAGTGGGCAATTTCAACAGGAGCGGACCGCGGCGCAATTTTTATTAGTTCAGATAACGGAATCAGCTTGTCTTGCTTTTCTCCGCCCTTGATGTGAATGTTCAAAATGTCCTCAGGCGTTGATCGTGACTCATTTTCGACTTCAAGCTTTACGTCGTAGAGCTTATTATCTTTTTTGAAGGTATTTACTTTCCTCCCGCGGATCAGGGCATCTATCGTATCGGCAATTACGCTTGGCTCAATAGACAAGCTCAAGACTTTGTCTCGCTGGATGGTGATTGTATAGTCTTCCGCGTCATTTTGCGATTCCGTACGTACGCCGCTGACCATTTTGGAACGACGAAATTCATACCCAATCAAGTACGCCAAATCTCGCAGTTCCTTGTGCGACTTGTTTCCTCGAACGACAAAATCTACCGTCGCAGTTGCCCCCCCGCCGCCACCTGAGCCCGCAACGATGCTGTTAAAATCCAGTCCCGTGATATCGCGTACTTTACGTTTTATATCATTGGCAATTGCATCAGATGACCTAGTTTTGTGTGCATTTAATGTTAACTTCGCCCGAAAGCTAGGGTTTGTGATATTGATTTCCCTCGTTTCTAGCTCTGGAATCGTCGCAAGTATTCTATCTAACTCTTGCACATATTTTTCCGTATATTCCAACGTAGCCGATTGAGGCGCCCGCCCATCTATTTCGATTGTGCCGGTATCTTGCTTGGGCCAAAGCTGAGAAGGAAGGGTCGAGAACACTAAGTACCCCAGGCCGGAGAATATTACTGCGAGCAGAATCACCAGCCATTTTCGCTGCAAAGCGTTGGTTAGCGCATGTTTGTATAGAATTTCTAGCCGCGTCATAAAGGCTTCGACCGGAAGCAATTTTTGAAGTTTTTTTGCAATAGGGCTTACGGCAACGTCACTGTGGCTTGCTTTCAATATTTTAGAGCTCATCATTGGAGACAAAGTTAATGCAGCGAATCCGGACAGAATAACAGCACACGCCAGCGTAATCGCGAATTCGGACAGCAATTTGCCCGTAATCCCTGTGGCCAATGATACTGGGGTATACACGGCGGCAAGTGTCAACGTCATCGCGATTACAGCGAAATTAACTTCGCGAATACCAAGCACAGCTGCTTTTACTCGAGATATTCCCTTTTCCAAATATCGGTGAATGTTTTCCAACACAACAATTGCGTCATCGACAACAAGCCCGACAGCAAGAACGAACGCTAACAAAGTGAACGTATTAAAGCTGAACTTGAACAAATACATGAAAATCATCGTTCCTATCAGCGAAACTGGAATAGTCACCAACGGGATAATGGCGGCCTGAAGAGAGTTTAAAAACACCAGAACCACCAACGTGACAAGAATAATGGCCTCACCTATGGTGCGGTAAACTTCTTTCAGTGAACGCTCAATAAATTCGGTGCTGTCGTACGAAACCAATATCTGAACATCATCAGACATTCTCGTTTTTTTCAGATTTTCGATCAATTTTTTCACGCCACGGGCAACTCCAATCGGGTTAACGTTAGACTGCTTTGTTATGGTCATGCTGACACCGCGTTGACCGTTTAAATAGGAACGAGTTTTCGCTTTTGCCGACTCAATCTCAGCCCGCCCAATGTCACTCAACCGAACCAGACGTCCATTTTTGGTCAGAATAACCATGTTCTCAAACTGCTCTGGACGCTCCAGGTTAGCGACAGTTGTCACTAAATATTCACGATTTTTACTGACGATGTGCCCGGCAGGAAGCTCCAAATTTTGCCCTCGAATTGCGTCCATTACGTTTCGCACAGACAAGCCGTACGAGGCCATCTTCTTCGGGTCTACGTAAAGGTTCATGACCAACAGGCCGTCGCCATAAATGTCTACCCGCCCAACGCCTGGAACGGATTCGAAGTCTTTTTGAAGTTCTTGCGTCACCAAGTCGTACAGCTCACCACGAGTCATTTGTGCGCTGTGGAAGGCAACGTTCATGATCGCCCCTTCGTCAAACCGAGATTTTGTGATCACTGGTTCATTTGCGTCTTTAGGAAGGTGGTCTCTCTCCTTGCTAATGCGATCTCTAATGTCGTTTACTGCCTCGTCTAAGTTACGGTTTTGGTCAAACGTGATGCTAATTGTGCTGTGGGAGGTGCTGCTAGTAGACGAAATATGATCAATGCCCTCAATTCCTGCAAATGCTTCCTCCAATCGCTTAGTTATTTGCGTCTCCACAATTTCGGGTCCGGCGCCGGGCATTGTCATTTCAACAGTAACGGCCGGACGTTCGAATCGCGGATATTGTTGTAACTGAATGCGCTGACCAAGAACGCAACCAATGAGCATTATGACGAGGGTCATAACCCACGCGAAGACAGGTCTATTGATACAGACTTCCGATAAACTCATTTTGTCCCTCTAGCCCACTTTATTTCGTTCTATTCCAGCCCTGCCAAGGCCCCCCAGCTCTGTGCGTTTCTTCGACTCACAAAAACCTATAAGGCTCAACCAAGTGTATTGTTAAAGACTCCGTCATTTTGTGACGGAAGCCTGTTCAGCGCGTTCAGCACTCTCGTCCTGTTGCTGTTCAGCTTCAAGTTCCATGTTCACAATCCGAACGTAGCGCCCATCAGACAATCCCCGCTGGCCAGAAGTTATAACTATTTGCTTATCCTTCAACCCTGCAATGACCTCAATTCGCCCGCGCTCCCTCGCGCCAGTCAAAATAGGCAAACGGCGCGCTTGTCCTTTATTAACGCACCACACATATTCTTGTTCTCCTACGCGCTCGACCGCCGACTCGTCAATTGTAATTGTCTCCCCTTGGAGGCCAATTATGAGTGACACGGACGCGAACAGGCCAGCCTTTAGAGCTCCGTCTTCGTTCGGAACACTCGCCCTCAGAGCAACGCAATTGGTTGATGAGTCAACGTACGAATCAACTGCTTCCACAGTACCCCTAAACACCCGGTCCTTGTGTGCGTCAACTCTTAGCTCTACAGACTGACCAACGCCGACATTGTTAACAAATTTCCCTGGAACGCCGAATTTCACCTTCATCGGAGTTTGATCCACGACAGTAACCAACTCTTGGTTCGACTGCACATATGCGCCCACGCAGATGTCTATGATACCAATAATGCCGTCGAATGGAGCCCTGATCTCCGTGCGTTTCAGCTGCGCTTCCGAGCTTTCCATTTTCGCTTTAGCAGCGTTCATTTCCGCTTGAGCTTTGTCAAAATCTCGCTTGCTACCAGCGCCTGATGCAAGCATTTTCTCCTGTCGCTCGAACTCCGTTTTAGCCGCAACATAATGAGACTGATTCGCTCGGCACTCTGCTTGGTGAATGTCGTCGTCCAATCTTATGAGGACCTCGCCCTTCTTAACGCTAGAACCCTCTACGAAAAGAATTTCTTTGATGCAGCCAGAGATTTCGGAATGAAGAACGACGGATGCGTTCGCTTTTAATTCGCCGATCGTATCTATATGTTTCGGCATCGTCGAGCTGGTCACCCGCTCTGCTTCGACAGACACCTCGCGAGTATAGAAATCGTCGTCATCTTGCGGTTGCGCTCGCAGAATCCACGTTGCAAAGGAGACCAATAACGGTTTGGAAATGCGGCCAAGCGCGTAGATCGCGCCACCAGATATGGCAAGAATGAGCGCCCACCTAACGAGTATTGAAGTAAACGATTGAGGTGGCTTGCCATCTGGCGAACTCTTGCGTTTAGATACGTTTCGATCGCCTCCGAAAGGGCTGGGAATTGGGGCAGGTTGAACATCTGCTGCTGCTAAATTTTCTTTTGCCTGGTCACGATCTTCGGTAAAAACCTCGCCCGGAGTCCTGTCCGTTTCAACATCTTCAACATTGTCAAACAAGCTTTCATGCGCTGATCCCGCATTATCTGGCGCTTCAAGGTGCGCGACGTTTGTGTTTTCGTGTTCGTTATGGAGGCTCCATCCAATCACGTCATCAGACTCATTCCGTTCGGACGCGCCTGGTAATTCAACCGAATCCACAAGTGAATCGCTCTCAGCATCACCGCGCGCTGCCATCCAGTCGACGTCAACATTAGCCGCGCCTTCCAGCTGGTCGTGTGCAGGCACCTTTACCTTTCTCGGGCGTCCTCTTTTTCGCGTCGTCGGCGCCGATCCCGTATCTGGCGCGCTCACATCTCCATGGTGCTCTTCGGGTTTGGCAGGTTTCCCATCCTCAGCATTGCCTGGAGTGTTCTCGCCTATTGAGTCATCTTTTTGATCCATATCATTCCCCGAAATAGTTCAGATATCCTAAAGTTTTACGCCGTAAACATACGCACCGACACGAAAAAAGACATAGCACCTTACGCGCACGGCATCTACGGTAATGCTATCACGTTTGAATGTTGTTTTCCCTATTATTTGGCAGCGAAATTTCCACTCGTGCGCCAGGATGTCCAATGGCGTCTTTTAGCTCCATCGTTCCTGCGTGTTCTGTAACAATCCTCAGAACAATAGACATCCCAAGCCCCGTCCCCTTCGCCCTCGTCGTATAATAAGGCTCGAAAAGGCGTTCTCGTTTTTCAGCTGGAAATCCAGGCCCATTATCTTCGATTACGATAAACAATCGACTCGGTTGCATAGACAACTCAACAACGATCGAATTTGCACCTTGAGTTTGATTGCGTGGAAATTCGCGCTCTCTAATTGCATTAACCGCATTTTGCAATAAGTTCATCAATACTTGTGATACTTGGTGGCTGTCACAATGCCAAATTATGAACGGATGAGAAGCCTTTATGGCAAAATGTACATCTGGAGCCGCTTGATTTTGCATGAAGACAGCATCCCTCACTAGCTGATTCATGTTAACAGGCTCCATGTTAGCCTCTGGCATGCGGGCAAAGGCTGAAAATTCACTAATGAGGTTTTCTATGTGTGACACCTGCCGGATGATTGTGTCAATGCACTTGATAAATGTTTCGGGATCGCTCCGTATTTCAGCCTTGTACTTGCGCTTTAGTCGCTCCGCTGCTAGCTGGATCGGCGTCAGGGGGTTTTTTACCTCGTGAGCGATTTTTTTCGCAATATCGGACCAAGCAGAGTTTCGCTCGTTAATGATTAGAGCTTTGTTTTGACGATCCAACATTTCGGTCATTTTGTTGAAAGACCTAACCAATTTATCGAGTTCGTTTTTTGACGAAACATCTGGAATACGGACGGTACAATCGCCTTCGCTGACCCGCTCGGCCGCAGCAATCAGTCGCGTAATTGGAGTGACCAAAATATTGGCGAGCGAGATTCCTGTCCAAGTTGCCGCCAACAATAAGAGAATCGAGGCCAGCGCAAAAAGCACCATTAGGATGACCTGAAATTGTTGTTGATTTTTAACTAATTCGTTGTAATAACGTGTTGAATCCCTTGTCGTTGTCACATATTTCAAAATATTCTTATCTATACACTTACTTATCCACAAATACATGGCTATATTCGCCCGATCACACTCGACCATCGTCATCGCTTGAACTTTTCCGTTCTTTTCCTTGATGGCGATATCTCCTGCTTCAGCGAGTCTGAAGTCTTCGGCATTCGTCTCCTCTTTTGCCAGGAAATCCAACTCTAAAAAAATCGCCAACGAAGAACTAATAGACGCCGCTCTTTTATTCTTGGAGTCCACGCAATACACAAACGCTTCGTCCAAGTGCATTTTGTCAACGAGCTCGTCCAATTCTTCCCTGAATTTCTCATAATCTTGCGCAACAAATAAATCATAATTGCTTGATGCGATCTTGTTAGCAAAATAGTCGGCATCTACTCTGATGTTTTTTATGTGTTCCTGCAGGTACAGCTCTGCGACAACACTTGCTTCATTTAACGTGTTTTTAACCGGCTGGCTGAACCAAACTGACACACCAGATTTAAAAAAGGTCACAGCCAAAATCCCCATCAATACCGATGGGGTTATTGTCACTAATGAAAACACGCTAATAATAGTTATGTGCAGCCTGGCCCCGATCGCACCACGCTTTTGCTCCAAGTACATGGCCTTAACGCGGCTTGCGATTGTGAAGGCTAGGACGAAAATAATCAGTACATCGAAAACCATAAACGGCATCACGGTCGACGTGCTTTTCGCTAGGGAAACGCCGCCATAGCTGATGATAGCGTAGGTCAGCAGCCCGGAAAAAATTGCAATGCCGCTGATGATGAACGGCAAATGCCGCTCCATGAACGTGTTTTCAAAAATTCGAAAGATCCTTGATGTGTTTGATCTGCTCACGCTGATTTTGACTTGTCTATGTGAAAACGCTTCATTCTATAACAGATGGGGCTATTACCTGAAGAACTGGATGTGTACACATCCCATCTGACGTTCCGGGTTTGAGGGCTCAAGGCATTGAAACATCAGTATTTGTTCCTCGGAGCGTCAGTCGGGAGCCCTGTACACTGGCGTTTGGACGTGAGTTTCAACGAAGATAAGACATGCATCCGGAACGACAACGCTGCAGAAAATATGAATGTTTAAAAAAATGGGCGCTTACAATTTTAGATAAAGCGAAATATATACCCACCTGGACTGACAATTTGGGTAAATCTGCATAATGTGTTAATACTCTACCCATGAAACGTGATTTTCTCACAGATGCGGACCGCCTAGAGTTAAGGGCAAGGCACCGCAA
>JAIRNK010000007.1 GCA_031258095.1 Holosporales bacterium | reverse complement strand
CTTGCGGTGCCTTGCCCTTAACTCTAGGCGGTCCGCGTCTGTGAGAAAATCACGTTTCATGGGTAGAGTATTAACACATTATGCAGATTTACCCAAATTGTCAGTCCAGGTGGGTATATATCCCATCTGACATTCGGGGTTTCGTTGAACTTCAAAGCATTGTAAAACCACAAAGCTCCACCCGGCGAGTCAGTCGAGAGCCCTGTACACTGGCGTTTGGCGTGAGTTTTAACGATGATAAGGCTTGCATCCGGAACGACAACGCCGCAGAAAATATGGATGTTTTGAGAAAATGGGCGCTTACAATCTTAGATAAAGCGAAAGATAAAAAGGACAGGTCTGCCAGATCGCTGAGGCGACGCAATGCGATGTCTCTCCACCATTTGATCGAGTGCATCAAGAAAATATCTCCTGCGTAGCCCCTCTGCCTCTGATTTATGTGCGGGGTAGTTTTTATCTGAATATGCTAGAATCTTGCTAGCGAGACCGAACGGTCTGGCATGCCCCGCTCCACGTCGCAAACATCAGCGGCGGAGCGTTTTTCTTAAAAATTTATTTTCAACCAACCTGTAATGTTTTAATTAGGAGGAACATTATGCAAACAGAACTAACGCTAAGCATTGGAGGGCTTCCCCCCATGTCAGCTCGCGGGTGTACGCAAGAGTTAACAGCAATTCCGCAGGGCGAATTCCACCGGACCATAAATGGAGATTTGATTTTTGTGGGAAATCCTATTCACAAGTACAAATCCGTTATTCGTTGCCAGGACCAGTCTGTCATTGCAACGGAGGGCTTTCGCGTCGGAGATGTCGTGCACGTTGGGTGCATCCAGCCACTAAGTCAAAAGATAGATCCGAGTGAGGAGTCTATCACGCTAACGAGAGTCGCCGTCCCCAACTCTGTCTACGTGGTGAAGGAAAACAACGAGGAGTACCCCCGTTTTTCTAGCAATTCGCAGATGATTACGCTCCACGAACAGCACGGCACCCTGTTCGCGTTTTTTCGACCAAAATTGAACATGCGCGTAACCTCGTTCACACTAACAACGGACGAATGGAAAATGAAAGCTGGGTGGGTTCTGGAGCTGGATGAGGTGTAAGCTACGATCGGGCGCGATGGAACATTTCATTGTGCCCACACGGATTTAGCCCTTTCATTAGAACGGATCTTTTCATTCCTCAAACGCCATATTGGCTACAGGATCTCGCGCTTCCCGGTGCGATCGGGGGGAGAAACGATGCCCTCTTTTTCCATTTGCTCCACCAGCTTCGCGGCTTTGTTGTATCCAATTTGAAAATTTCGCTGAATATAGCTAATGGAGACGCGTCCTTCTCTGCGAATCAATTCAACTGCGCCGTTAAAAAGATCGTCGTGTGCTGCAACACTTTCGGACGTAGACCCTGCTCCATCCTCTATTTCATCTGTTACGCCATCAACATATTCAGGTTCCCCTTGAGATTTAATGAAGGATGCAACTGCTTCAACATCCGTGTCAGAAACAAACGGGCCGTGGACACGCAGAATTCGTCCGCCTCCGCTCATGTAAAGCATGTCGCCGTGCCCAAGCAGCTGCTCGGCTCCTTGTTCCCCTAGTATTGTTCGGCTGTCGATTTTGGACGTAACCTGAAAACTAATACGAGTGGGAAAGTTTGCCTTTATCGTGCCTGTAATTACATCGACAGACGGGCGTTGTGTCGCCATGATTAAATGTATCCCGGCAGCTCGCGCCATCTGCGCCAAACGCTGCACAGCGACTTCAATTTCCTTCCCGGCGACAAGCATTAGGTCGGCCATTTCATCCACCACCACAACAATATATGGGAACGTTTTATACTGAAGCGGTTGGTCTTCAAATACTGGTTTTCCGGTTTCTTGATCAAACCCCGTCTGAACTCGGCGCATGAACACATCGCCTTTTTGATTGCTCTCGTTGATCTTTTGGTTAAATCCGTCAATGTTGCGTACCCCGAGCAGGGACATAGCTTTGTAACGCGATTCCATTTCGCGCACGGCCCATTTTAATGCAAAGATTGCTTTCTTGGGCTCGGTCACGACGGGAGTTAGCAAGTGCGGAATATCGTTATACACGAATAATTCCAGCATTTTAGGGTCGACCATGATAAAGCGGCATTCGCTCGGAGAAAACCGATAAAGGAGAGACAGAATCATTGTGTTGATAGACACGGATTTGCCGGATCCCGTCGTTCCAGCAACGAGCAAATGCGGCATTTTCGATAAGTCCGCCACAACGGGAGATCCCGATATACTTTTTCCCAAGATAAGTGGCAATCCACAGTCCGATTGTTTATACGCGATGTGGTCAAGCAGGGTTCGCAAATACACGGAATTGCGCTTTTCGTTTGGAAGCTCAATTCCTATTGCATTTTTTCCTGGGATATTGGCGATACGCGCAGACAATGCGCTCATTGAACGCGCGATATCATCAGACAGACTTATTATTCTGGACGTTTTTATTCCTGGCGCCGGACGGAATTCGAACATCGCAACTACAGGGCCTGGCTGGACGTCCACAATTTCGCCATTCACGCCAAATTCTGATAAGACCTCGACCAATTTGTTCGCTTGCTCGTGAATTCTCTCTTTGTTGATCGTGCTAGCCGCATTGTCGTCAGGTGGAAGCTTTAACAATTCTACGGGGGGAAGTTGATAGCCGGAATTATCTTGGCTTGCGGCTCTTGGGCGCAATGGTTGACGTTGGCGCCTGCTTTCATTTTCTTCGGGCGCTGGCTCATCACTCGGCTTAAAAAATGGTGGAGCGGCCTCCGCTAACTTTGGGGTTTTTATCCTAAAGATAAAACGCTGAATTTCCAACATTGTCTGACGAACGAACTTATACATAGAACGAATGCTCAGCCCAAGAGCATGCTTTATGATCCAAACGCTCGTAAAAAATAACGTGACCATACAAGCAATAAACATTCCAGTTAAATCATTCTTGCTCAGCACTGCCAATATTTTTCTAGTTAATAAAAATCCAACGACTCCTCCGGTTGGGATTGGTTGGACCAAATTTTGAGCGGTGACCTGTTGAATGAAACAGCTCTGAATTGATATGCAAAATAAGGACGTCGCAACAAGAATTTCGAGTAATCGCCCAATTTTAAGCATATTTCGCTGTGTTGTTTTTACGCCAAGGATTCCGATTGAGATTGTTAGGACCCAAGACATTGCGCCAAAGGTTTGCTTCAGAAAGTCCGCGATTATGGCGCAGACTCGCGTTAACACGTACGGTGATGGCGTGGATGTGATGACGTTGAGTGAGTCATCGTTCGGAGAGTAGCTCCACAATGCATATGCGCACAGCAGTGAAAAGATTACGGCCGCGCAGCCCCACAACTCCCGCAGTCGTTCTTCCGCGATGCGTATTAAGTTGGGGGGAAATATCGGAATTTTTTTCGACATATTGGCTAATTTACGATCCGCCCTTCAAGGCAACTTAACGTCGCGCCAGTAATAAACACATTCCGAATAGAGTTCATATACATTTCGGGATTAGGCGTATGAAGAACAACTGACTGCATAAATTGCGATTTGCCAAGCACTTGATTCGAACATTTTCCGTGCTTTTGAAACAAAACGGACAGCGTCTGCCCTATGCAATTTGTGTTGAACTGCGTTTGCTGTTCTCTCAACAAGCTTTGCAAGCGCGCCAAGCGCTCCGCCTTTACGGAATCGTCGACTTGGTCTGGCAAATCGCAAGCAACAGTATTCGGACGCGGACTGTATTTAAAAGAGAATGCCTGTGCGTAATTAACATAGCGAACTAGCTCCAACGTTTGCTCAAAAGCTTCGTCATCCTCGCCAGGAAACCCTACTATGAAATCCGAGCACATCGCAATATCCGGGTTATATTTGCGAATGTTGTCTACTGTGCGCTTATAGTCGTCGACAGAATAGTGGCGGTTCATTGCGCGTAGGACGTTGGTGCTGCCAGATTGAACCGGCAAATGCCAGAAAGGCATAAGTTGCGGCAGTTCAGCGTGCGCCTTTATTAGATCTAGCGTTACGTCAACGGGGTGAGACGATGTGTAAAACACGCGTTTTATTCCATCTATTTCGCAAACTGCGCGAATGAGGTCTGCGAACAACCATTTTTCACTCACATCCTCATACCTATAGGAGTTTACGTTCTGCCCCAACAGCGTAATCTCGCACACCCCACTTGCCGCCATTGATTTCGCCTCTTGAATAATGGCTTGAGCGTCCCTTGAAACCTCTCGCCCGCGTGTATGCGGAACAACGCAGTAGGTGCAAAATTTATCGCATCCTTCTTGTATTGCGAGATACGCTGATTTCTTTTCAACATTCAAAAACGGCAATGATTTATATTTATCTTCGCTCGAAAATCCGATGTTCAGTAGCCGGGGGCGTTTATTTTTAAAAAATATTTCGAGATGTGCCGTTTCTAGGGCAACATGGTCACCGTCATCTGTGGGCTTTCGCACAGACCTGATCATGTTTGGCAACTCGTTATAGGTATGCGGGCCAAATACTATATCCACGAATGGCGCTCGCTCCAGCATCTTTGCGCCTTCGGCCTGGGCGACGCATCCCCCAACCGCAATAATAAACGGCTTGCCCTCCGCAAAGCGAGCTTCCTTTCGCTCGCGAAGATACCCCAGCTCGGTATAGACCTTGTGTTTTGCCTTTTCTCTTACGTGGCACGTGTTCAGGACCACAACGTCGGCATCGTCCAGCTCCTCCACTTTTGACATTCCACTACACAGAAGAAGTGCCGACACTTTATCAGAGTCGTACACATTCATCTGACATCCGTAAGTTTTTACGTAAAAACGAAGTCCGTCCATTGCCGTTGGCCCATTGCAGTAAGGGAGTAGGAATGCATGCCCTCAAGTTTGCATTACGTTACTCGAAGGCACGTTCCGGAGCGGCTTTTAGGCGACAACGGCAGGACCTGATTGTCCCTCAACAATTTTCATCCGCCGGCGGCCTCCACGCCCTAGCCCCGTAGATTTTGCGATGCCGCTGCGACGACGAGCATAACTAGGCGACACAGACGGATAGTCGGGGCCCAAATTCCAGCGCTCTTTGTATTCCTCAACGGTCATTTTATATACTGTGCTCAAGTGGCGCTTCAGCATCTGTAGCTTTTTCCCATCTTCTAGACACACAATATAGTCGTCATGTACAGACTCCTCAATCGGAACAGCTGGCGCAACAGGAAGGCGTCCTTTGACCATCCCGGAAGACTTATTTAAATCACTCAAAACTTGAAAGAACGAATGAATAATTGAGTTCACCTCAGATATCTCGACTTCATTCGCGCTCAAGTACGCAGCCGTCAGCGTCGTTGATAGTTCGATCAATTCTTTTTTCGACAGGTTAACAGTTTCAGTCATTTGTGTTTACCCAAAATTAAAGTATTCATATCGAATATATAGAGCCTTGGGGGCGTGATTGCAACAAATATTTTCAAATGATAAAAATCTGACACAACATTATAACAACAAACGTTCGATTAATCGTAAATATACGCTGTGAATACCGGAAAAGCTACCGCACAAAATGACACAGCGTCTCGTTTTCACTGCTTAGCCAGGCTGGAAATGCTCTAGTCGCTATACACATCCCATCTGACGTTCCGGGTTTCTTGAAAGCTCAAAGAGCCTTGTTGAACCAGAATTTGCCCTCCGTAACGTCAGTCGGGAGTCTGACAAAACAATCTGGAGAAATCACTCAAAAGAGGAGAAGATTCGGACATTCGCTTGATGTCTTGAAAACATCTTAGATCACGACAGCTTTCTGCTATCTTGCGACCGCCGGCTTTACTTAGCTTATTATTACGCCCAGGTGTTTGTATTCGTGAGTCATCAGCAGTGGCAGGGGCGGATGTTGTAGGCGCGTCGCACTGATGCTCGGAAATTTGCACTCTCACTCTTGCGCGAGCCCCTTCATTTGGTAAACCAAGTACTGGAAGCTCTGACCGTGGCTGGGACGAACGTTGCATAGATATAGGCGCGTCGCACGGATGCTCGGGAATTTGCACACTCTCTCTTGCGCTATGATACCCTTCATTTGGTAAACCAAGTACTGGAAGCTCTGACCGTGTAGTACCAAAGGCAATTTGCGCTCCCCAAATAAACATAAACGAATAAATATGTATAACACGTCGTCTCATGACAACAACTCCTCTTTTAGAACTTTATTATATTATACTTCGCAAAGAGGCGCAGCGCCAGTGATTTATTCGAACAAGACTTCTGTTGTATTTGACAAAAGAACAAGGGCGGCGGGACACAAACTCTGTCCTTTCGTCGCAGTTATGGCTTTAGTTGAGGTCTATAGGGTTCCCGGCTGAAATGTTGGGATTCGGCAGTCGTTCGTCCTTACTGGCGCGTGGGTTTTGTTACCTGAATTTCAAATGGGATGTATATAAGGGCCTACGCCCTTGGCTTTACACGAAGTGATCCAAGTGCATAGCTGCCCGGATTTTCCGCATGGTTTCTTGCGCTTTGGCGCGGGCGCGCAGCGTTCCCTCTTTAAGGACGCTCCGAACAAACTCTGTAGAGAAGTTGGCGCGCTTCTCGCGGATTGGTGCAAGTAATGTTTCGAGATCTTGAAACAACAGCTCTTTGATCGGAACGTCTCCCAAGCCGCCGCGCTGATAGTGCTCTTTCAGCGCAGAGACTTCGCCCTTGTCTTTATGAAAGGCGTCAAGATATGTAAAAACAACGTTTCCTTCGACTCGTCCTTTATCACTGACTTTAAGATGATTCGGATCGGTGAACATTTCTCTGACCTTGCTTTTTATAGTTGCAGTGTCATCCGACAGAAAAATCGCATTTCCAAGTGATTTACTCGCTTTACTTTTTCCGTCAATCCCCGGTAATCGGCCATTTACGCCAATATGCGCTCGGCATTCTTTCAGCAGGTCAACGTTATAAATTCTGTTAAATCGACGCACTATCTCGTTCGTCTGCTCGATCATAGGCTGCTGGTCTTCCCCGACAGGGATAACCTCGGCTGAAAAGATGGTGATATCTGCAGCCTGATTTATTGGATAACATAGAAAACCCACAGGGATAGACTCGGTCATTCCTTTTTGAGCAAGCTCCGCTTTCACCGTGGGGTTACGTTCCAGCCTAGACAGCGAGACCAAGTTCATGAAGTAGATAGTCAACTCTGTTACTTCAGGAATTTGAGACTGTATATATATTGTTGCTATGTTTGGGTCTATTCCAACGGCCAAGTAATCAAGGGCGACCTCATATATGTTCTTTTGCACGATGTCCGGTTTTTCGAAGTTATCTGTCAGCGCCTGAACATCTGTCACCATTATGTAGGACTCGTATTGCCTCTGCATTTCTACTCGGCTTAGCAAAGACCCGACGTAGTGGCCTAAATGTAGCTTGCCGCTTGGGCGATCTCCTGTGAGAAGGACCTGTTTCATCGCCCCCCCTGCTATTCCCTGATGTTATACGCGATTATATCCCTCTGGCGCCTATTTATCAAAACTTACGAAAGAAGGCACTCGTTAGGGTTCCCGACTGACACTCCGGGGAACAAGTCCTGATTTGACGAGGCGTTGAGCTATCAAGAAACCCGGAATGTCAGATGGGATATATATAGGGATATACTGCTTTTACTCGAAATCTGCCTGAAAAGCGGGCATTAACGGATTTTTAACTTTTCTCTGGTGCTGCCATCCACAAACCCCCACCCACCCTCATTCTGGGGCTGAGGTCAGCGCACAAGCGGTTTTGCCCACCGCACACCTCGATATTAAGAGTACCTGGCAAATACTTAACAAGTCAACCTATGAACACTTAAGGATTACTTAATAAAAAAAATATTTTTCCAACAACCAGTCCTAGCGTCAGCTCTTTGCCACAAAAGCAAGCGTTCGTCGTGCCTTTCGCGTATTTATACATATCCCATCTGACTCTTCGGTTTTATTGAAGTTCAACGCATTGTAAAACTACAAAAATCCACCCAGCGAGTCAGTCGGGAGGGCTATATACTGCCCATCCACAAACCTATTCGGCTGCACCTTGGTCATATTCTTTACTTTTCCACTTGGCAAACGCCAGCATTTCCGCCGCGTCTCTGCACCAAACGCACGTGCGCTACATTCACTGCCGCCTATACCGGCGCCATCTTCTGGCATGACCCCCAACATTTGGACAGAAAATGGAACGACGAAAAGCCAATTGTTGTTTAGCCACTGCTGAACATATGCGAAATTGGCGATATGCCACTCACCAATGGGTTGGCTTACTGCTCCTCTTTTTTGGTACAAACGCATGGGTTTGTTGCACATTTTAAGCAAATGTCGTATAAGTGCATCCGTGCTTTGCCCCTAATGGCGGTGCGGGTGCGTCGCCTGAGGCTGGCCTTAGCGTTTTCTTTGTGCTGGATAATCAGGAGCGTGTTGTGCAGGAGCTAAGTTCGGACGGCTCATTGGTTTCATCGATTACGTACGACGCTAATGGACCGGAAACATACACAAAGGACGGAAAATTCTACAGCTACGCGCTGGATTCGTGCGGAAATGTTGTTGCGTTGACAGATGAGACTGGAAGCGTCGTGAATTCGTACTCGTACGACGTGTGGGGACAACTGCAGTCCAGCACAGAGACAGTGTTCAACCCAATTCGTGCACGCGGAGAATATTGGGATGGCGAAACTGGATTTTACTAACGCGAATAATGGATTAAACCAATGTGTTGCAAATGCCTTTTATCTGCGGTTTGTCGTCAGTTAATTGATACCCCACCAAAGTGCTAAGAATATGCGTAAACGCATTGAT
>JAIRNK010000055.1 GCA_031258095.1 Holosporales bacterium | reverse complement strand
AAAAATGGACGGAGAAGAAAAAACGACGGTCTAAAAAATCTTTACTTCAGCGAGGATTGAGAGCAATGAACAGTATATTTGTTGGGACTTGTTTTGTACACCAATTGTGGGAGTTTTTGAGATGCGTTGGGTGTTAAAGGCTGAATCGAACAATGATGGCATATTTCATCCAGATGTTTGGACTCAATGCGTGAAGAAGCTAACTGGTTCGAATCTGTATACGTCCATGGATCAATTATTCGTCATGTTTAGATTTGCGTATGTCGTACAAATTGTGCAAACTGGAAGTTACGACATAAGCTTATATGACACAGGATACATGTTCGCGCGACTGATAAGGGAACGCATTTATTTCGAAGAATTCCACGCGCCTTTGCCTTGGAGCGGACGCGAATGTTCTTCCATAGAGGACAGAGCAAAATTGGGATATGCAGCACAATAAACTGAAACACCATAAGTTCGCCCACATTGTTGGAGGAGACCTTGTGCGATCACCATTTGTCAGAGCATAGCCCCAGACACGTGGTTGGCCGCGCAAAATTCCGTTTATGTTGTAAGGAATCAGCAATTTTAATACAATGCCGCATTATGCGCGTGAATTGATGGAGCAGCGGTGTTTGATAGTGAACAAAAAGTCCCGATGACTTCCAAAGGGTACGAGTCCCTGAAGTCTGAACTAGCAAACCTCATAGAAGTAGAGCGTCCTGATGTTGTTCAAGCCATTGCTGAAGCTCGGAGCCATGGGGATTTGTCCGAAAATGCGGAATATCATGCCGCAAAAGAGCGCCAGTCTTTTATTGAAAGACGCATTGCAGAGCTTGAAGAAAAGATCGGGCGAGCACAGATCATCGATGTGTCGTCGATTAGCGGCGATGAAATAAAGTTCGGAGCGACGGTCTTCTTGGTGGATCACGACACAAACGAGACGGTGCGCTACCAGATTGTCGGAAGCGACGAGGCGGACGTGAAGCTTGGGCTGCTGTCCATTACGTCGCCGTTGGCCCGGGCGCTTATCGGAAAACGGGAGGGGGACGAAGTCGACGTGTCAATCCCGAACGGTATGCGCTCCTACGCGGTTGAGCGCGTCGAGTATGCGTGAGCTTTGCTGGTGAGTGGGCGCATGTGTATATATATCCCATCTGACTCTTCGGGTTTCTTGAGGGCTCAAAGCATTGTAAAACTAAAAAAATCCACCCAGCAAGTCAGTCGGGAGCTTTATATTTCCGAGTCAAGGCTCCCTTGCACGGTGATGTAGTGTATTTGTACGGGCTTCATGCATGTCTGGCAGCCTTGGCAAACCCTCGCCGAAAAATCGAGCGAGTGTGGTGTACGGAGAACGTTGTCCAACGGTTGGACGGCGCCCCCTTTCGTGCATCAATTAGCGCCCCAGAGAAATATTACGTATCAGATAAAAAGAAATTGGACAGTTTGGTGAACGAAGTCCATCAAGGAATAGTCATCCAGGCCCAGCCATTGCCCACAGAGCCAATCGACATCGTCAAAAATTTGAAGGCGAACGTCGTTGTCGCATTAGACCAGGTGACTGATCCGCAAAATGTGGGAAGCATTCTTCGCCTATGTCGTGTATTCGGCGCTGGAGCGCTCATTATGGCACGGGCGCACGCTCCAAGTGAGACGGGAGCAATTGCGAAGGTGGCGTCTGGTGCGTTAGAACTTGTCCCGCGTTGCGCGGTGTCTAATCTGGCAGATGGGATCAGGCAGCTGAAGGAATTTGGATATTGGTGCGTTGGCTTAGCGGAAAATGCACCCAAATCTATCCGGGACACAGACTTCAGTGGCAAAATAGCCTTGATCATGGGAAGCGAGGGGGCGGGAATGCGACAGCTGACGAAGAAATTGTGTGACTTCACGGCATATATTCCAACGTCTGCAGAATTTTCCACGCTAAATGTAACGACGGCCACTGCGATTGCGTTGTATGAAGCTTGTGGAAGATGAACTATAGGGCTCCCGACTGACGATTCGGGGAACAAATGGTGATGCTTCAATGCTTTGAGCCCTCAAGAAACCCAGAACGTCAGATGGGATGTGTATATACTCATCCCATTTGAAATGCAGGGAACAAAACCCAAGCGCCAGTAAGGACGAACGACTGTGACACATCCCAGCTGAAACTCGTTCAGCCGGGACTCCTGTGGTAATCCCAACATTTCACATGGGAGCCCTATGTGCCTTTTGGCAACAGTTCTAAAAAATAATGCATTACAATGTGCCCGAATAGGTTACATTTTTAACTTTTTAACTGGCAGACTAAAGTTAGTTTGGCCGCCTCCCTACAACCCCCTGGGTGGGTGGGGGTTAGGGACGGTATCCTATCACAAAAAAGTTAACGGACCGTTAATCCCTCAAAAAAAGTTTTCCAGAAGTTGGCGGGATTTGAGCCAATATTCGGTAAAAATTCGTGTTTAGCTTTCACGAATCGCGACCGCGGGGTCTAACTTGCCCGCCCTGTAGGACGGATATATCGTCAAAAAAAGTTTTTCAGAAGTTGGCGGGATTTGAGTCAATATTCGGTAAAAATTCGTGTTTAGCTTTCACGAATCGCGACTGCAGGGTCTAACTTTCCCGCCCTGTAGGACGGATATATCGTTGCCAGAATGGATAGAGCAATCGCCACCAATGATATGAGCCCCACTTCCGACATGTTTAGCTTGTACGGTAATGACGACAAAAAATACACCTCCGCGGCAAAAATGTTCGCGCCCGTCAGCCTCTGAATAAAGCCGGCGATGCCGTTCAAGTGCAACGTAACGAAGATGCCAATTGCCACACCGAGCACGGTTCCACCAACGCCGATTGATGAGCCTGTGATGATAAATATTCGCTGAATAGAGCGTCGACTCGCTCCGATGGTCTTCATTATTGCGATGTCGTGCGTCTTGTCTTTAACCAACATTACTAGCCCCGAAATGATGTTAAACGACGCGATGAGGATAATTAGTGTCAATATCAAAAACATGACGTTCCTTTCAACTTGAACGGCGTGAAAAAAATGTGAATCGCCATGTTTCCACCCTAAAACCATGAGTGATTTTGGCGTAACCCTGCTGATTCTTTGTACAATCTCGTCGTTGCATTCAATGCTATCTGTAAATATCTCGAATTGCGTTAGCGCTCCTTCCATATGGAAAAAGTCTTGCGCAGTTTTTAATGGCATTATGATTACGTTTTTATCGTACTCAATCATGCCGACTTCGAACAAGCCAATTACATTAAAATCGTGCTGGCTGGGAACTGTTCCAAACGGTGTTTGCTCGCCTTGGGGATCCATTAAGCTAATCGTGTCTCCAACGCTTATTCCCATTAACTCTGCCATGCGTTTGCCAATGAGAATTGAGTCTTCAGAGAAATCTTTTTTGATTAAAGCCTCAAAATGATCCTTCGAAGACGCGGATCCGTCGCCGATTTTCCCCTCGCCTGGCGCGTTCGCTGGTGTTTCGGCCGCGTTGTCTCTTGCCAAGACGCCGATCGCCCGCATGAGCATATCCCTATTGCATAAATCTTCGGGGCTAATCCCCAGCACCAAAGTCCCTCGCATCTTTTCCGCGCTGACAACAATTGATTGCTTTTCGATTACGGGGCACACTTGCGTCACGCCCTCGCACGCCTGGATTTTCGCTCTTAGCGCTTCATCTTCTTGAACATCTGGAGCGCCATACACGAGGACGTGCCCTTTCATGCCAATGATGCGCGTCAACAGTTCCTCGCGAAACCCCCCCATAACGGACATAACAATGATTAGTGTCGCGACGCCTAAACATATTCCTAAGAAGGAAAAACCAGTTATAACCGAAAGAAATCCGTCGTTCTTCTTCGCGCGCAAGTATTTTAGGGCAATTCGATATTCCCAGCTCACATTATGTCTCCAACTTGCTCTGTAAGTTCTTCAATTTATCTAAACTGCTTCTGTTCTGCATCAATTCAGTCATCTTCTTCCTTAGCGTGTTACGGCTGAGGCCAAGAATGCGCGCGGCCTTCTGCTGATTCCCGTTCACAACTTGTAGCGTCAAAAACAATAGCGGGCGCTCAACTTCGGAGATAACCCTGTCGTATAGGCCTGGCGCGGGGAGGCTTCCTTCATGAAGGTCAAAGTAATCCTTCAGCGCACCGTATACTAGCTGCTCTAAATTGCTTTTTTGCTTTCTCCAGGGCATTGCACATTGCCGACAATAAGTGCATGCGTGAGTTTAACACATGCAATCCACTTAGCCGCAAAATGTGAAAGAAATGGACAGATCTTGAGCTTGTCTTTCATAAAAAGCGAAGATTCTCCTAAAATGTGCGCGTGTTTGTGCTTTAATGAATTATGGGGAGAGCGCGCAATAGGGGATGATATGCGTTTTTGTGGTTTGTTGCTAGCGTTGCTAACATCGAGTGCTTGTGCGGATGTTAACTACACGACGATCGCGCAGCTGCGCCTCTCGGCATCCTTGGAGCTGAAGTTCAAGCGATTGTTTGCCCTAATTGAACAGTGTAACTTCGCGCTTGCCCAGAAAAACAACACCTGGTTGAAAATAAGCTACGACGATCTATTGCGGAATTTTTTTCTTATTGCGGAGGACGTTGAAAAAACGCTGCAAAGAAGTTTGGATTCACAGTTCATGAGCGTGCTGTCTTATTTTTCGCTGCTCATCTGCTTTTATGAAAATATTCTTCAGAAATCGGGGCAGCGGTTTTGTGACAAGCTATCTGGCATAGCACCTACACTTGGGGACATCTTTAAAATATTTGCAGCAGAATTTCAGGACCGAATTGCAGGAAACGCCTCAAATACATCCAACGCACATGTTGACGAAGTGGCTGCAAAAATTTTGAAAATGAGTTCGTTTGATCGAAATTTCGCTGAAATTGCTCGAAAAATACAAAGTTTCAACGAGGGACGATATTTGAATACGATCGCGGGAGGGGACCCATCTCCTAAAAAAGCACTGAGATGTGCGGCCTCGGCCGTGTCTGTGCCCTGCGGTTCTTGTGGTGACGAGCATGAATGGCCTGGTCAAGTTTCTGCGAGAGAAAAAAACACGCCAATAATCGAAACAAAAAATGCGGAGCATGCATCAGAAAAACTCGATTCCAACCCGCCTGTTTCGCCATTTATGGATATCGGCGATGTTTTGTCCGACGCTTCAGCCGCATCTCCAGAGGACGTGTTATTAGCACTTGTTTGGCTCTCCTGCTTTTGCCACGAGCCCAAGCTTCAGCACCAACTGGCACGCGTAAAAACTCAGATTGGAAGCCAATTGATGCGTCAACATCTTGTAAAATAAATTAACTTAATTCTGCACCAAACATGATTTGAAGGGCAACGTCGCGCGCGCAACAACGTTTGCGTCCGCGATGCTGAACATTCGCATTTTCTAGGATTTCCCGATGCGCCACGGATCTGGCGTGCTGGCCCGTTTTCCTATGTATGCGCAAAGCCTTTATCTTATCTAGAAAATACTTCTGCGATTTTCGGCTAACTGCCGGAATTAAGCTGGTATATACAGACCCCGACTGACGTTTCGGGTTTCTTGAGGGCTAATGCATTGAAACATCAGCATTTGTTCCCCGGAGCGTCAGTCGGGAGCCTTATAGTTGACATTGCCGTACAAGCTTTGTGTTCGCTGCTTAGCCTAGCTTATACGTGGCGAGGCATTGGGGGGCAAAATCCGCCTAAAAAGCGGGCATTAACGGATTTTTAACACTTTTCTCTGGGACTGCCATCCACAAACCCCCACCCACCCTCATTCTGGGGCTGAGGTCAGCGCGCAAGCGGTTTTGGCCACCGCACTCCTCGATATTAAGCGTACCTGGCAAATAATTAACAAGTCAACCCATAAACAGTTAAAGTTATATTAATAATAAAAATATTTCCCCATAGCCTGAAGCAGGGCTAGCGACTTCATTACGAAAGAAGCATTTGCGGCACTTTTTGGGTATATACATATCCCGCCTGACGCTCCGGCTTCACTGAAGGCTCAAACCTTTGTAAAATCAGATTTTGGCCCCCGTAACGTCAGCTGGGAACCCCCATAGCCTGAAGCAGGGCTCGCGGCTTCATTAAGATACGAGCATTTGCGGCACTTTTCGCGTGTTTATGCGCGCGTTTTACGTTTATTTTCCTCCTCTTTTTTTTTCTTTTCGATGGGCTAGCATTACTCAGGCAATACTTACATATAGTGAAGTGAATTATGCAAGCCCAGCTCTCAAAAAATTTATTCAGCCACTCTACTTCTTCAAAACAGCAGTCCCGCCAGAGGGAAACAAATGCCAGGCGTGATCCGTGGCGGGCACTCCGCCGATTCGCGCTGCTGTTAACACTTCCTGCCGCAACCTTCGCCTCATCTGCGACTTTATTATTCAAAAACGCTGCAGACGCAGCAATAGCAGGATTGGGCTCCGTCCGCACTCTCATCAACACTGGGCCGGTAAATGACCCCAATTTTCGCGGATCTGTCGCAAGCCTAGTGGAGAGCGCGCAGGAAAAACTAGAAGAATCGATTGCCAAACTTCCCCCGGACATCTCCGCATATCCGGAATTTATGGAGTTTTGCGGACGTGAGAAGCTCAACTATGGAACCCCTCCGAGCAACACCAAAATCTTTATCAATCAGAGCCGCATTTCCGGCGTCAGCCTGAGCGGAGTCCAGCACCTTTATTACGTTGGCAATTGGAACCCAACGGGGTTTAGCCTTCCAACGAGCCTGCTATCCCTCGGGTTTTTCGACGGCCCTAGCACCGGCCTAAACGCCTCCCAGCGCACACAAATATCAAACCTCGCGAGAGAAACAAAAGTCCTGCAAAACCTTATCGTCATGAATTGGGGCGACAGCACTATTGCAAAGAACGCATTTAAAGACGGAACAAGCTTACTCAAAGTCATAATTCACAAAGCGACAACCGCTGGCAACTATGCTTTCTATGTCTGTTCGGCCCTAACAACAGTCTCGCTCCCAAATGTCACGGAGATTGGCATGTGGCAATTTGGCCGTTGCATTGCACTAACAACAGTATCGCTTCCAGCATTGATAATTTTAAACGATGGGGGCTTTTACGGTTGCTCCGCCCTGCTAACAATATCGCTCCCAAAAGCAACGCGCATCGGACGCCCTAACAATGACCACGGCGCCTTTGAATGCTGTTTAAAACTCGTCACCGCACTCCTTCCCTCCGCAACGACCCTCACGAAAGCAGCCTTTGCCGGTTGCCCCCCATTACAAGAAACGCTCTTTCCCAATGTCACAACCATCGCCTGCCGTGCTTTCGAAGATTGCACATCGCTAAAAGCGGTCATATACAAGAGTGGTGGTTTCGTGGACAGCTCTTCATTTAATGGTTGCACGGCACAGCGCACAACGATATAGGGCTCCTGACTGACACTCCGGGGAACAAGTCCTGATGTTACAAGGTTTTGAACTCTCAAGAAACCCGAAGAGTCAGGTGGGATATGTATACTCATCCCATTTGAAATGCAGGGAACAAAACCCAAGCGCCAGTAAGGACGAACGACTGCCGACACATCCCAGCTGAAACTCGTTCAGCCGGGAACCCTGCCGAATCCCAACATTTCACACAGGAGCCCTATAAATGCGCGAAAGGCACGACGAACGCTTGCTTTTGGGGCAGAAGGGCTGACGCGATGACTGGTTATTGGAAAAATATTTTTATTATTAAGGGATCCTTAAGTGTTCATGGGTTGAATTGTTAAGTATTTGCCGGGTATTTTTAATATTGAGGTGTGCGGTGGGCAAAACCGCTTGCGCGCTGACCTCAGCTCCAGAATGAGGGTGGGTGGGGGTTTGTGGATGGCGGCCCCAGATAAAAGTTAAAAATCCGTTAATGCCCGCTTTTTAGGCGGATTTCAAGTAAAAGCAGTATATCCCCCAGGGCCTACGCACGAAAAATTTGCGCCAAACAACTTGACAAATGGTTGAAAGACATCGCGTTCTTTCGCATCAAGGATTTTGTCGATTGCCCAGGTTTTCGCTGTACCCCTTT
>JAIRNK010000039.1 GCA_031258095.1 Holosporales bacterium | reverse complement strand
TTAAAAGGGGTACAGCGAAAACCTGGGCAATCGACAAAATCCTTGATGCGAAAGAACGCGATGTCTTTCAACCATTTGTCAAGTTGTTTGGCGCAAATTTTTCGTGCGTAGGCCCTGGGTGTTGAGGTATTTTTGCTTGACGTGAGACACGGCATCTATATACTCAAAGCAATGCGCATTTCATTTTCGCCTAAGGCAAACATGCAGATGTGACTAGTAAAAATTACGCACATTTAACGCCGCTCCGCCAAAATGCTTAGAATATTAACTTCAGCAAACCGCAGCGTTTCTATAAAAAGAGCTTTCATGCGTAGGCCCGTGTGATTTGGTGCGCTTGATACTATTTAGTTCGTATTTTTGCTAATATCTCCGCATGTGGATGACGTAATTCTTTCAATTGATTTGTTTGACGCCACATTTAAGAAAATTGCACTAGTATTGGCGATTTTGTTGCTCTTGATAGTGACGATCTCAAAGCCTTTAAAAAAGCGCATGTGCGTGAACGTTTACGGTTGGTATGGCGTACTGCCTCAGGCTGTTATTGAGCAGTTTGAAAAAGAAACCGGGATTCATGTTCATTACGACGTGTTTGACAACAACGAAATGCTTGAAGCAAAGCTCTTGGCTAGCAATTCTGGCTATGATGTTGTTATGCCAACGGTAACTCCGTATGGTGTGCGCCAGCTAGCGTTGAAAATCTACCAGCGAATTGATAAACGGTTGCTGCCTAATTTAGGCGATGTTGAACCGGTCCTGATCAACAAAATGAAAGATCTTGACCCAGATATGGACTTCTTCATGCCATATTACTGGGCTACGACGGGCCTAGCTTTTGATGAGGATCGCTTAAAGTCCGTGATTCCGGACGTCCCGCTGGACGATGTACACCTGCTGTTTGATGTTGACGTTTTGGCGAAACTAAAACCTTACGGCGTCAGCTTATTGCAGGAGCCAGTAGATATTTTCCCGCTATTCTTGGCGTATTTGGGCCGAGATCGCGACAGCCGTTCCCTTGAGGATCTTTGGGTGGTATCGCAACGCCTTGCCGTTGTTAGCCGATATATCAGGCGGTTTTCTTCAGCTCGCTTTGTAACTGACCTGGTTTTTGGCGACGTATGTGTGGCGCAGGCGTGGTCTGGCGAGGCGCTTCGTGCAATTGACGATGCTAAAAAAATTGGGCGCAACATCCGGTATATTATTCCTAAAAGTGGTGGCGACATTTGGATTGACGCACTTGCAATTCCGATTGGCGCGCCAAACGTGAAAAATGCGCACGCGTTTATCAACTTCCTTTTGCGACCAGAAATTAGTGCGCAGATAACAAACTACAGTCAAATGGCCACGATGGTCGTGAGGGCAAAGTCGTTGGTTGATAAGGACTTGCTCGAAAATTCTCTGATATTTCCGACGGAGGAGACATTAGAAACCCTGCATATATCTCCCGTCTTCACAGGAGACGCAGCGGAGGTATATGAGCGTGTTCGGACGCGCTTGTGGGCTCAGATTAAAATGCAACGGCCATTGACGCGTGCGTTGTTTGAGGAGATTGCAAGGAAGCAGCGCGTGCGTGTTCGTAAACAAAAGGAATAGAAGTGAACGAGGATGTTTAGAACGAGAATTCCTAGCATATTAATCTTTGGGTATGCGTTCCTGTATATCCCGATTCTGTTTCTAATAGTGTTTTCATTCAATGATTCCTTGTTCCCGGGCGTTTGGGCGGGCTTTTCGCTGCGCTGGTACAAGGATTTATATAGCAATACCGTTTTGCTGCAAGCGGTGAAAACGAGCCTCCAAGTCGCGACATTAGCAGCAACCGGTGCAGTCGTGCTTGGGACGATGGGGGCCCTTGCGCTGAATCGCTTCGGTAAGTTTAGAGGACGGGCGCTCTTTTCTGTTTTGTCCGCGGCGCCGTTGGTTATGCCTGAGATAATTTTAGGAATTTCGTTATTGCTAATGTTTGTCATTGGCGAAAGCTTGTTTGGGGTCCCATCAAAACGCGGTGTTATGACGGTTACCGTTGCGCATATAACGCTGTCAATGTCGTACGTAATTTTGATCGTGCAAGCCCGCTTGGCGGATTTCGATATGTCGTTGGAGGAGGCTGCGCTAGACCTTGGAGCACGTCCATTTAAAGCTGTGTGCTCTGTTACCATTCCGATAATCGCGCCAGCAATTCTTGCGTCATGGCTACTCACGTTTGCGCTTTCATTGGACGACGTCGTCATTGCAAGCTTTTTGACTGGAGCTCAAGCCACAACATTGCCCATTTTAATTTTTTCTAGCGTAAAACTGGGCATCACGCCTGAAATAAACGCGCTAGCCACGTTCTTGGTTGGAACAATGAGCCTGGTGATAACGGCAATCGGTTTTTTCCTGTATCGGCGCAACGTGCAGGAGAGCCCTCGCGAAAAAGCGACGTCGTAAAAATGTTTACGTCCACTGAGGCGGCTAGAGTCGCAGTCGATGTGGGGCTAATGACATTCAAACGTCACTTACTTTAACGCGCGTGTTCATTGCAAATAATGCGCGCTAGGTCGACGACGACTGTGTTGCGACAGCTCCAACAGCTCCCGCACCACCTGTTTCATAAGCTCTGTCTACTTTGGGCAACGAATTTATATCCGTTAATATTGTAACAGACGTCTGCAGTAATTCCGTAGCTTTAGGGTTTGTCTGGTGATTCTTGCACAAATTAACCCACCTAACGATCTCATCGGCGTCCTGTGGAACTTTTTTCTCCAACACAAGAATGGACAGATTAATTGCAGCCTTAAACGCTAGGTCAGGTTCTAGTTCCGCGCAATTGTTGATGCACTTCCTGTAATATGTGGCTGATTTTTCATACGACTTCAGCTTGTTATACGTTAGGCCCACGTTGTATTCCGCTTCTCTACATCCGGTCTCAGCCGCCTTAACGAAATACGCCGCCGCCTTAACAAAATAGTCCTGAGCTTTTTGATGTTCTCCTGCGAGTTCAGCCTGTTCGCCAAGGGTGAAGTATGCCGCGGCAATTTGGTTTAATGCCGCTGCGCTTCCTGGCTGTAAAAACTGCTCATACACGGTCAAGGCTTGCTCTAGAGCTTCAGCCGAGTTCGTTCTTCCCGCAGAACCAGCTGCGAGCACTTGTGCGACAGAAAGAGCTCCTAACGAAACTACGACCGTAAATTTTTTTTGCCACATGCGTCCCCCCCGAAACGTATCTAAACGAAGCTCTCCCCGCAAACACCCACCCGCGTGGGGGCGAACGTCACGCTTCAAGTTGAGTATAGGACAAAATTGCGGAGGATTGCCATAGCGTCTGCATTTGCCGACAGCGTGCTCAATCCCCATAAACTGTTTCCTTTCCTTGCGTCTCAATAACGGCTCGAATCTGCTATTTCTACCCCCCTTGGCGTAATTTTCGAACGCCGTCGGAAACGTCCAATATACACATCGCATCTGACGCTCCGGGTGGATTTTTGTAGTTTTACAATGCTTTGAAGTTCAATAAAACCCGAAGAGTCAGGTGGGATATGTATAGGCTCAACGCGGCAACGCTATCCTACTAACAAGCTCGGCTCCATTTCAGGAGGAGGAGAAATCCCCAAATACTGCAATATTGTTGGGGCAATGTTTGCCAATTTCCCAAGGCCGTCATTGTTGCGCAGACGCACGTTTTTATCTAGAACAACGAACGGTACGGGGTTGGTCGTATGCATATTGTGACACGATCCATCGGCGTTTAGCATTTGCTCGGCATTGCCGTGATCTGCCGTGATAAATAGCGTGTAGCCATTTTGTTCCGCAGCTGCAACAATGCGTGCCAAACACTCGTCTACGGAAAGAACAGCCTGCTCCGTAGCCTGCATATTTCCCGTGTGCCCCAACATGTCCGCATTTGCATAGTTTACGACAACCAGGTCAAAGTCATTTTCAATTGCGGCTATGACTGCCTGAGTAACTGCTTCTGCATTCATTCCTGGCGTTTCATCGTATGTTTTAACCTTTGGAGATGGGATTAACACGCGCACCTCACCTGGCATAAATCCTTCAATGCCACCGTTTAAGAAGTACGTCACATGAGCATATTTTTCCGATTCTGCGATGCGAATTTGCATCATCTTTCTCGCAGCCAAAACCTGCCCAAGCGAATTCTGCACAGAATCTTTAGGCATCAAGCACTGGCAAAAAGGCCCGAGCGATTCGTCGTAATCTGTCATCGTAAAAACGTTAGCAAACCTAGGAAAAGTTTTCCTTTCGAACTTATCGAATATTGGATCTACAATTGCCCTAGTCATCTGTCGGGCGCGATCTGCACGAAAATTTATGAACACCAAGCCATCGCCCCTGTTCTCGCTATACGCCTCGCCAATCGTGAACGGCGGAACAAATTCATCGCTCATTGGGCGAACGCTTTCAAACATGGCCTCACATGACGGAGCATGCATTTTCCCGCTCTGTTCTGCTACAAGATGGTATGCGTCCTCCGTGCGTTCCCACCGATTATCTCTGTCCATAGCAAAAAAACGCCCGCATGCAGACACAATCCTGGCATTCGGCGGCATTTTTGACTGAAGCGCAAGCACATGATCGTTACAAGACGGCGAGTCACGCCCATCGAGTATTGCGTGTACGTATACGTTAAGCCCTTCAGATGCAAGTATGTTTACGACGGCTTGCATATGGTCAATATGCGAATGAACACCGCCTGGAGATGCTAGCCCAAGGACGTGTGCTGCCCCGTTTTGAGCGAGAACGCTTGCAGCAAATTTCCGTAATTTTTGGGCTAGAGTGCCATCTGAAAATCCATCGTTGATTCGAAGCAGGTCTTGCTTAATGATTCGCCCCAAACCTATGGTCGTGTGCCCGACTTCGGAATTTCCCATTTGACCTGCAGGCAAACCAACCGAAGCCCCTGACGCGTCTAGCAACATATGGGGGTATGTGTTCCAAAGCCGTTTGAAATGTACGGCAACCTGCGTAGCATCGCTGTCATGGCATTTAGCCATCCCCCAGCCGTCAAAAATGCACAGAACGACCTTTCTATGACTGTTTTGCCGTGACGACGTACAGCGGCTCATTTGGTCTCCTCGTTGTTTAACCAGCGGCTCATCAACGCGTCGCGCGCCATCGTTTCCGCGTCAAAATCGCCGTTTTTTAGGCTAATTTCCCTATTCAAGTGCTCCAAGAATTCACAGTAATTTCCATTTTTCGCACTTTGATTTGCCAGCATCCTAATTATAAGCATTGCGTCCGCCTTTGCTGCGCTTTTATAGAAGCCCCCCGATATTTTTAGCGGGGTAAACGGCGCTTTAGGGAGAGTGGTCGTCGTCTTAAAAAAAGGAGACGGTTTTTTCGCCTCTTGAGAGAACATGCACTTCGCTGCATATTCCGGAACGCTCGTTCGGCCTTTTGCGGGCATATCCTCCACCACAGCGGGACTCAATTTTTCTCCCTGAGCGAGTGTACCAAAAATATTGGTACATATTGACTTGAAACTCAGACACAAGCTAATAGCAGCCCTCTACACATATCCCGTCTGACTCTTCGGGTTTTATTGAACTTCAACGCATTGTAAAACTATAAAAATCCAACCGGCGAGTCAGTCGGGAGCCCTCTAGATGTAAAAGAAATCGAGTGAGTCAGCATCTGCCAACAAAGGGAATCGTGGCGTGGAATGGTCGTTCCGTCGATTGTGCTGAGATGTCCTGTTTGCTACGTTAAGTTGGTATAGGCGAACGGTGGTTAAATATAGGGCTCCCGACTGACGTTCCGGGGAACAAATCCTGCTGATACAAGGCTTTGATCTCTCAAGAAAGACGGAACGTCAGGTGGGATATATACCGGCGCAGCGGTGCTTTTGTCTTACCTAGGGCAATTGTTTGAGGGGGGAATGTTTTATGAATGCGAGTCTATTTTTTCGCTTTTTGTTGGCGTTGGTCGTCGGGCAAGAATACATCAATGGTTCTGACTACAGCTCGTCGGATCCTTATAGTAGCTCGTCAGGTAGCAGCTCGTCAGGAGATCCGTCGTCCACCTCTGGATCACCATCGCCGCAATCAGGACACCAATCCCCTATCTTAGAATATTCATCTGACCCGTCATACGGAGAGATAGGCGGAGTTATATTTCGTAAAGTCATATTTGATGCCACGGTGGTTTCCAGTCCTTTCTCAACGGACCAATCCGCAAGTGCTAGTCCCTTGCGGCGGAGCGATTCCGATTCACCGCGTCTCTATTTTGTGGGCGACCCTCCGTACTGTTCTGGCGGAGCAAGTCCTGTGCTGAGTATACATATCCCGCCTGACTCTCAGGACGTCCTGATAGATCAAAGCCTTGTATACTCATCCCAGCTGAAACTCAATCCGGAAAATCCAGAATCCAGTAAGGATGAACGACTGTCAAATCCCAACGTTTCAGCTGGGACCCGTATAGTATCAGGACTTGGCCCCCGTAACGTCAGTCGGGAGCCCTCTAGTGACCATCCAGATTATTTACCGCAGGCCGATCCTGTTGATGACACACCAGCTGCAACGGAGGCGACTGTAAACGTATTTCCCGATAGCATCGCGTTTAGGACAGCGGTAGCTAGAAAGGAGCGCCAGGATCGATGCCGAAGACAGTGGGGCGACGGCGACCATTGAATTGGTTATGACGTTTGCGCTGTTCCTATACATATCCCACCTGACTATTCGGATTTCTTTGAAATTCAAAGCACTGTAAAACTACAAAAATCCACCCGGCGAGTCAGTCGGGAGCCCAGGGCGTCCTCATGAAAAAAGATGTCCT
>JAIRNK010000017.1 GCA_031258095.1 Holosporales bacterium | reverse complement strand
GCCCCAAGATACCGTTCAGCCTTTATCCTCCATAATGCGCAGGGATCGTAATCTATACAACAAGTTCTTGGCCGTGGGCTCGCATCGGATTCACCTGCGCTCCATGATGGTTTTAGCTAGTTTCCATCACATTTGGAACATACAAGGGTTCCCGGCTGAACGGAGCTTCAGCTGGGATGTGTCACAGTCGTTCGTCCTTACTGGATTCTGGATTTTCTGGACTGAGTTTCAGATGGGATGAGTATATTACGTGCGTCTTCCACTTGCTTCTTATATGCAGAGTTCGGAGAATTTACAAAGAATCTTCCATAAGCCTGAAGAGCTTCCGCGATGAAATCCTTAGGTTTGGTGTTGTCTACGCCTTTTGTGAAGGCGTTAACGGACAGATTCAAGCACTTTTTTAGTTCATCAGCCTTGTGGAATTTCGGAAATTGTTGAAGGAAGTTTTCAATGACAAAAATCCGTTTCTCTAGATCGAAAAAGCTACGGATTGCAGCATCTTCCATTACTGGACGCCGTACTTCATCATCCATGATTTGCAAATACATATCCCAATCTTTGGGTAAGTTATTGCGCATTGAGAATCTTAGCGCTGCATAGTCGACGTACAAATACGGATCGCCTTCAGCCAGAATGATGCATAACCCCTGCTTTTCGTACTGCCTCATGCGTTCAGGCGACATTGGGAGTGCTATTTTTTGTGCCGCCAATTTTTCTAGCTTTGCTAACTTTTGCTCAATATCAACAGAGTTTTTGCGATCAACACTAGTTGTAGGATCAAGGACATTTTTTGATGTGCACGATGTGAGCAACATTAAGCAGCATGCAAAAATTGGGCTCCCATGTGAAATGTTGGGATTACCACAGGGTTCCCGGCTGAACGGAGCTTCAGCTGGGATGTGTCTCAGTCGTTCGTCCTTACTGGCGCTTAGGTTTTGTTCCCTGCATTTCAGATGGGATAGGGGTGTACGGGTCAGGGCTTTTTCCCAGGAATCAAAAAGCATTGCGCATAATTTTCGCAGAATTTGCCGAAATTTAGAAGGTTTTTGTGCGAAGCAGCTCGAATATTTTTATCTTTTTTAAATCTGAACACATTAAAAATGTTGCTGACAGATTGCAAAACAGTTCCAGTGTTGTTGCGCTCACACAGCCCCTTTGCCAACCAAATGATTTTTACGCACCGTTACGCACTAGGAGGACCATGACGACGGAGCTGCGCGTGCACGCACTGATTTATCAATTCCTCAAGCCCACGTACTCCGCCAGGAATTCCCAACGAATACCGAACTATATTCTCGCATGTTTCCCGCATTTGTTGCACAGCAGCGTCCATTTTGCGAGCAGACGCGCTTACTTTTCTTAGAATTTCTGCTGCGCGACTTTCAAAGCGTCCCTCAAAAGAGTTTTGATTCGCCCTCTCTATCACTTGCACACACTCTTTCAAAATGTCTTTGTATGTCTGCAATCCGTAAAAATGCGTAAGCGGAATAGCTTTACGTTCTTCTTCGCCCTCAATAACAACTCCCTGAATCAAACGGTCAAAGACGGCCTTCGCATCTCTTGCTCGAGTCGCGAGGTCTGGTCCACGGCTTTCTGAAAAAGTTGCAAAAACGGAATGTATATCTTTGATCCAAGCATATAATCCAAAATCCTCCGTTGAAAAGTGGGCATCTGCACAATACCTAGCCATGTTCAATGACGGAGCTTCGTAGCTTGGAAACGTTGTGCCAAACAATCTTATTATCTCTGGCAAGACACGCATTATGGTCGTATCGCTCGAATTTTTGAAAAATTCAGAAATAGTAATTATGTTTCCGGCAAAATGTTTATTCCACGGCGCAACTAGCTGTTTAAAAAAGTCGCTGCCACTCATAAGTGCTTCTATTTCAACTAAATACTCAGTCAGCGGCTTGACAACGGGAGCCCTCCCATAAATTGTGTGCCCAAACAACATCGTCTCAATGCTGTTCCAGTACAAAATGGGTAAGCCACCGTGTATTTTCAGAACTTGTGTTACAGCATTGAAAGCTTGCTGCATATCGCCAGTCACGCCAAGAAACCGGTACGCATGTGTTATTGCATCTGTAATCTGGGCCATTGCACTTCCATCTTTGGGGCGGCCATCCGCTCGTAACCGGATACCCAAAATAGACTGAAGCGTGTTTCGCATTTCCGCGGTGTGCCCGCTTATCGCATCATTCGTCTGATTCGTACAGTCATTAAGCAGCTGAGCCAAGTTTTGTCGCGATTCGCTTATTGCCTTGCCTGTCTGCCCTGCACTTTCATTAACCAATTGAGCCAATGCCTGCCTAAATTCGCGTATTTGACCATTGATCGACGTTGTAGCCGTGCCAAGTTGCGCTTCAGTATGATCTCTTATTGCCGCAGCGGATGTGTCAAGTTCGTGCGTCACTCGCGCGAACAAGCCAGTATCTTCCCCAAATAGGGTTTCCGCCAACGCTGCATCTGTGTGCTCCTCGCTTTGTTTTCGGTGGTGAGCCGTATTGGTGGCTAAGTACGCCTTCGTTGCTTCGAGTAAGCTCGACATTTGCTCAGAATCTTCTCGGTGAGACTCTGCAAGAATATAAGTAAGCCGATCACTTAAGCTCGTATCAAGGTCGATTTTCAGCTGATCCAGTGTTGATTGCAGCGTCTCCGTCGACGAGCGAACATCGCTGACTTGACCAGATAAAGTGGTTCTCATTTCCTCCACTTCCTGAATTAAAGACTTCACACGAATTTTTAATACGCCACTCTCTTCGACAAAGCACAATTTTCTCGGCTGACCAAGCACTTGCGCAGCGCCTATGCTCACCATTTCCGTTGGAGCCTTTTGTCCCTCGAGTAAAGTATTCGAAATTTCTGTCAGAGTATCGCCTTCCATTTTTTCAATTCGTTTAACAACACCCGCGTCAAAAGTGAGCTTTAACGTTACAACTTTTCCGTCCTCTCCTTGCTCATATAGTATGCAGTGCTTTTTGTCAGGTGACAGCATGCAAGGACGTTCTTCACTCTTATTACCTGGTAGATCTAGGCATAACTTCGCCAACACATACTTGTTAGAGTCTAGTATCGGCACATCTACCAAATGAGTACTATCATAAATGTTTTCTGCAATTCGTATGAACGATTTGTCGTTGCTGGTTACCCATTGATGCGATCGAACGGGATGAGATTCGTCCGGGTTTTCCACGTGATATTCGGCATCTGATGCAAACAAGGGAATCGATGCAAAAACTGACAACAACGATAAATGAATAGTCTTCATGAGATGCACTAACGTAGTTTATAGTCTACGAATATTGTCTCATCAAATAGTTAAATGAATATTAATCCGTGCTGAAAGACGCGTTGGCGGAGTGTGTTGCAGTTCGAAGTGACGTATTAGTGAGGCAAACGCGTTCCTGCGATGTATAGGGCTTCCCGACTGACGCTCCGGGGAACAAGTCCTGATGTTACAAGGCTTTGATCTCTCAAGAAACCCGGAGCGTCAGATGGGATGTGTATATGCCAACAGATGAGTTGGCGGTTTTTCTCCGCCAAAAAACAACAGAGTGCATGGAACTTGAGCGTGGGGCGCGTGTCGCGCTCAGAGCTTGCATTGGATTCGATTAAAAGGCGCCCATTAACGTTTTATTAACCTTTTCGGGAGGGGACGCCATCCCTAGCCCCCACCCACCCTCATTCTGGGGCTGAAGTCAGCGCGAAAGCGGTTGGCGCCGCGCTCATCATTGTTAAATCATACACGCGCAATGATTAACAAGTCAACCTATGAACAGCTACATTACAGGGCCGGCTCATGAAAAATTTTGAGACAAAACATCATTAAGAACGTCCGTATTCCAGCCAGCCATTTTCCTTATGCACTTTATTGA
>JAIRNK010000010.1 GCA_031258095.1 Holosporales bacterium | reverse complement strand
TAAGGAAAACAACCCAAAGTTCAAACGAACATCAATCCGCTCGCTGAGAAAGAAGGCTGGCTGGGACACACGTTTACTAAAACAGATTTTGGATCAAGATTTTTCATGAGGACGCCCTGTAAAACAATAGCATTGTACTGGACAGTCATTGATGGTATTGGTCATACATCGACGTTAATTCCTGAAAACTTTTCGATGAAACGCTTTGCTTTTTATTGTGTTTTAACTGGGCTTTGCTGGGTTAATGGAATTGCTGATGTTATAAAAGGAATTCAAATAGAAGGAAACGTTAATATAGAGGTTAACGCTCTCTTAAATGAGCTTCCCGTAAAGGTTGGAGACGAATACGATACAGACACAGCCAATCGAATTTTAAAACGTCTGCATGACACCTTATATTTTGATGACGTTGTGGTTGAAATTCGCGGTGGCGTTGTATTCATTCGCGTGGTGGAAAATCCTATCATAAACCGCATCGACTACGAAGGAATGAAATTTTCAACAAGGGATTCCCTAAAAGACATCATAAAATTGAAACCCCGGCAGTTTCTATCCAAGGCCGTGATACAAGACACTCAGCAATTGATACTTGAGTGCTACCGTCAGCAAGGCTATTTGGGCGCACACATTACGCCCAAAATAGTGCGACGACAGAATAATCGCGTGGACGTCATTTTTGAGGTGAAAGAGGGATCTCCTACTTACGTGAAAAAGGTCGCAATTATTGGAAACAAAGCCGTTTCTTCAGCTGATTTGCGCGAAATGCTGTCCATAAAAGAAAAGAAAATATTTCACCTCTCTTCTCTTGGCGGGACAAAAAACAAGATTTATGAGCCAGAAAAATTCGTTGAAGATCAGGAAACGTTAATTCGATACTACCTTAGTTTGGGGTATGCGGATTTTGAACTAGTATCTGCTACGGCTGAGCTAAGTCCTGACAAAAGGGACTTCTTCCTAACGTATTACATAAACGAAGGTGATCTATATAACTTTGGAAAAGTTACAGTGGATTCGAAAATAGAACGTCTCGAAGGGACTTTGCTCCAGTCTGTTCTAGTTGCAGTCGAAGGGCAAAGGTTCAATGGCGAGTTAGTAGAGCTTTCCGCTGACCTAGTACGAAATCTAGCTCGTACTCAAGGGCATAACTTTGCTTCAGTAGAACCTGTTCTGAAAAAACATACAGACAACAAAACAGTTGATATCACGTTTGTCGTCGTCGAAGGCCCCAAGATTTTGATTGAAAGGATTGATATAGCAGGAAACCGCTTGACAAGAGATGGAGTTATTCGTCGCCACCTCAACTTTTACGAGGGTGACGTATTCGATCAAAAACGCCTAAAGCAGGGCGAATCCGTGTTAAAAGAGTGTTCGTTTTTTAAAGGAGTTCGCATTGAGCCAAAGGACGGGAGTGAGCCTGGGAAAGTCATAGTAACGGTAAATGTGGATGAAGAAAAAACAGGTAGTTTCTTTGGAAACATCGCTTACTCAACACTAGACGGAGTAATGGGCGAAGTCAAAGTATCAAACAACAACTTTGCGGGAAAAGCACAGCAGCTAAGCTTTAATGTATCGTTTAATAAAAATACATTTGAAGGAACAGTTGAGTTATCAGATCCATATTTCATGAATCGAAACTTGCTGGGATCAATCGAATTGTTCCACACGCGCACCAAGAGGGCCGCGAATAAGTTTGTACGCAACCACTTCGGCATAGCTCCCGGAATTGGGTACAAAATATCGAGATCAGTGAGTCAGTACTGGAACTATCGACTGTCCAGAGATGGAGTAAAGTCTATCCTAACGGATACTGAGAAGAGCCTTCAATCAAAGGCCAACGCTGATAACAAGGTCGCGCTAGAGGCGTGGTTAAATACGGATGAGGGAAAAGATCATGCGGCGTTTATCAGCTCGCATTATCCCGACGAGGTTACCGTGGGGTCAACAATTACGCATACAATTGGGTATGACGTACGGGATCGTAGGTATTTCCCATCGAAAGGGTTTCAAGTGTCCTGGTCTACAAGATTGCCACTCTTTAGCTCAACAAAGGTTATGGTGAACACCTTTTCCGGAAGTCTTCATAGAAAAATATACCATGACGTAGTTTTGAACCTTCGAGGATCATTTTCTTTCGTATCAGCGTTGTGGGGGTACAAATTGAGATTGCCTGATGGCCTGTTCATCGGCGGTGATACATTGCGAGGGTTCGATTTTAACGGAATATCTCCTTTGCGTGGGCTTTGCGTCCCTCGGCGTAAAAAAGCGTTCGACGGGTTGGTTGAGATATCGGGCAAGGATTCGTTCAAAAACTACGTATCTGACCCAGTGAAAAATAAAGAACTGCTAGAAAAAAATAAAGAAGCATGGGAAAAGGCGGCATTAGGGGAAAAGGATAGTTTGAAATTTGCTGCGGAATTGACGGTTCTTACGGCCAAAAACGAGCCTCATGCACGCCAATTATCCGAGTTGAATATGATTCGTGGCAAACACCTTGGAGGTACTTATTCGTGGACTGGTTCTGTCGAATTAACAGGCCCGGTTCCAGGGGTATCTAGAGATGCGGAGCTCTTTTGGACGATGTTTTTCGATATGGGATCATGCTGGAGAACTAGTAGCGTGGACAAAGACGACAAAACCTCTGTAGAAAACGACGGTCATCGTGCTAGGATGTCAGCTGGTTTTTGCTTAGGCTGGAACTCTCCATTCGGGATGTTAAATCTAGGGTACGCTTGGCCACTAAGAAAAAGCTCTGGTGACCTGCTACAGAAGCTTTTATTTGGTTATGGAATGAAGTTCAACTAGTTGCGGTGATCATCATGTCAAAATGGCAAATAGCACTGCTATCTTGTGTCGTTGGCTTGGTTCCCGGGTTGCTTATTCGGCCGAGATTTGCCAACGTAACGGCAATTCCCTCACTAAAAGTAGCGGTTGTAAACGGGGCGCGCTTGAAACAGGACGCCGAGCCGTTTTTGTTCGCACAAAAAGATGCGGAACGCATCGAACAGGAAATTGGAGCGTGGCTGGATAAAAAGAGGGAAAACCTTCAACGGCTGGCGCAACTGGTCAGCAACAATGCCATTCCGCCCAAAAAACGCGCGGAGTATAAATCTCAATACGAGCAAGAATATGCCAACATAGATGCAGAACTAAGAACGCAAAAGGAGGCTCTGCAGCGGAAAATCTATAAACTAAACGTCATTTTGAACGAGGCGGTGATGGAAGTAACACAGCAGCTGGCAAAAAAATACGGATTAAATATGGTTTTAAATACTCAGGTTGGCGAAATCATGACCGTGTACTGTGCAGACAAATCCGCGGACTTAACAGACGAAGCGATTGATTGGTTAAACAAGAAGCTACGCAACATTGAAGAGCTAGTGTCTAAGTAAATATACACATCCCATCTGACTCTTCGGGTTTTATTGAAGTTCAAAGCATTGTAAAACTACAAAAATCCACCCGGCGAGTCAGTCGGGAGCCCGAGACACATCCCATCTGACGTTCCGGGTTTATTGACAGCTCAAAGCCTTGTAATATCAGGACTTGTTCCCCGGAGCGTCAGTCGTGAGCCCTATGTATGGCACAGTATGGAATAGGTGCACGGTAGTTTCTCACCGCGAACGTTTTACGTGACAGCCTCAACGCGCAGATATGTTCCCATTCGGGTGCCGCTGTATGGCTTCGGCTATCTCTAATTCAGAAATGGCGCTAAGAAGCGTCGGGAGGTCGCAGTTTTGCGATTGATACAGGGCTTCGATTGACACAGGGGTTGAGGTTAGGGCGCATAAAATAGACTCTTTTAACGGTGTCATTTCGGGAATATTCCGCGGCGGGTTGACGTCATTGTTGTGAGAGGATTGTGCCGGTTTTTGATTGGTGCGAGGAAGAACGTGTGCCATTACCTGTAATACGTCGTCTGCATTTTCTGTTAAGACTGCCCCTTGCTTAATTAGCGCGTTGCACCCTCTGGCGCGTGGGTCTGTGGGCCATCCTGGAACGGAAAAGATATCCTTTCCACTTTCCAACGCATATTGTGCGGTGATCAAAGAGCCTGAATGTGCTGCGGCCTCAATGAGGACGACTCCGTGCGACAAGCCAGCAATTATTCGATTTCGCCTAGGAAACAGTGCCGCATCAGCTTTCGTTCCAAGCGGCATTTCTGACACAATCGTGCCGCGCTTTACCAACTCTTCATACAGGTGCTGATTTTCTGCCGGATACACAACATCTGCCCCCTCAGCTAGAACGGCAATAGTGCCGGTTTGGAGGCTGGCTTCGTGAGCCGCACCGTCTATTCCTCGTGCCATCCCAGACACTATTGTGAACCCCCTCTGTCCTAGCTCCATCGCAATTTTTTTCGCGAAAATCTTTCCTGACAATGACGCATTTCTTGCGCCGACAATTGATATCGATGGCTTGTTGAGCAATTCTAAATCTCCGATTACGCTCAACACAGGTGGGCAATCCTTCAGTTGGAGCAAATTTTTCGGAAAGGCCTTGTCTTTTGTCGTCAGCAGGTGAAAATTTGGCCTTTCGTGTGCCAATAGTTCTTTTTCAGCTAACGCTTCTGGAGCCAAGGTGTCCGCCAATGTGCACGCTGTGTGTATGCTGTCGTTGCCCTTGCGTAAAAGTTTCCAAAACGTGATTGGCCCGACGCCCTTAGCTAAAGCTAATCTAAGCCATAGCACTTTATCTTCAAATGTCAGCTCTGGGTATATCACTTTGCTTTTGCGAAAAACCATCCTAAGATCATTGTACGGGGGGTATCTTAACAAAATAATAAGTGAAGACCGTTGTTCTAATGAGACATGCAGATTCGTATCCCACGGATTTCTCTGGATATGAATTTGAGCGTCCTATCAGCGTGACGGGGCTGTTGCAAATTGAAAAGATTCGATCCACCAACGAACAGCTATGGAGCGAGGTTGACTTCGTTTTGTGCTCTGGAATAAAACGCGCAAAGCAAACATTCCAAGCGATTTACTCTACTGTTCGCTCTAACACTAAGTTTATGTTTGACGACGATTTAGCACAAATTACTCCATCAGGGCTACTCAACAAAATTGAGTGGATGCCAGCAATCTACAGTAAGATCCTCATTGTCGGCCACAATCCATGTTTGTCGCAGTTCCTTTCGACCGTTTTTCCGAATGAAATGGTCCCACCGTTGGAAACGTGCGAAGCGGCGGTGCTTCAAGCAAACGTTGATTCATGGCAGGACGTTGATTTCAATCGCTTTGTTTTAGTCGACCGAGTACACCCAACGTTAGAGTCGTTCATGAGTCACACATAGGGGATACATTTCGGAGAACAAATTCTGATTTTACAAGGGGTTCTCGCCATTTATACGCCCGAAGCGTCAGGTAGGGTACGTATATGGGGCTCCCGGCTGAAACGTTGGGATTTGGCAGTCGTTCATCATTACTGGATTCTGGATTTTCCGGACTGAGTTTCAACCGGGATGAGTATACATATCCCATCTGACGATCCGGGTTTCTTGATAGATCAAAGCCTTGTAACATCAGGACTTGTCCCCCGGAGCGTCAGTCTGGAGCCCACTATAGACGTGGTGGGCGAATCACCGTTCCCCGTCTCGTATCGCAATTATTTAATGCGCGAATAATTGCTTCGGCGCGGTTTTACTCATACAATGATCGCTGTACTGTACGAGACTGTGGCATCCGAAAGAAGGAATGCGATGAGTCTTGTTGATCAAGTTCCTCGTGACGTGGAAATTCGCATTTATTCGGTGGGGATGTATAATGGCGTGCGTCCTCTGTTTTAAACGTGGTGTATGGGAAGAATAAAAGTCCTCGGCGAAAAAATTGGCGAGTTTCTACGAACTCTGGGAGAGGTTGATGCGTCGAAGGTCCAGATTGATATAACAAAAGACCCCACACACGGTGAGCTTGCGACGAACGCAGCAATGGTTCTCTGCAAGTGTTTTGGATTGTCGCCGCGTGCTCTCGCTGAGCGCCTGGTCTCTGAGATATCGACGTTTGATGAAATTGCGTACGTTGAAGTTGCTGGTGCCGGCTTCATAAACATGACACTAAAACCATCGGCGTGGACGAAAGAACTTGAAGATATCGTGCACGCGGGAAAGGAATACGCAAGTCCCCCAATCGGCCAAAACCAAACAGTACACATCGAATTTGTATCTGCGAACCCGACAGGGCCGATGCATGCCGGGCATGTCAGGAACGCCGTCTTGGGCGATACGATTGCGTCACTACTGCACAAGGTTGGCTACAATGTCTACCGCGAGTACTACATAAACGATGCTGGCTCACAGATTGATTGCCTGGCGCGTTCTGTTTATTTGCGCTACTTAGAAGCAAACGGGACCGCGCTCCCTGCGGATGCGTTCGCCGGAGACGTATACCCAGGAGACTATTTAATTCCAGTTGGGCAGCGTCTGGCCGCGTTGTTTGGTGAGAAATGGGTCGGTGCGCCCGAAAAAGACTGGATGCCGGTATTTCGAACGTATTCGGTCGATGCGATGATGGATATGATCCGTGAAGATCTGGCCTCACTCGGCGTTGTCATGGATCGCTATACATCTGAGCAAACGCTGGCCCCCCTAATTAACTCGGTCGTAGACGTGCTAACTAAAAACGGGGACATATACACTGGAAACCTGCCACCGCCGAAGGGCAAACCGATCGATGACTGGGAGGAGCGCCCGCAAACCTTGTTCCGCTCGACGAAATACGGCGACGAGGTAGACCGCCCACTGCGCAAGTCTGACGGCTCGTGGACATATTTTGCAGGGGACATTGCCTATCATTTAGATAAATATAACAGAGGTTTTAGAACACTTATCAACGTGCTTGGTGCGGACCACTGTGGCTATGTCACGCGTTTAAAGGCCGCAGTTGCCGCAATAACGAACAACGAAGCCACGCTTGACGTAAAACTATTCCAGATCGTGAACTTTTTTGAAAACGGCGTTCCAGTCAAAATGTCAAAACGCGCAGGAACATTTATTACGTCAAAAGACATCGTGTCACGAGTAGGGAAAGACGCAACGCGCTTCATGATGATATCGCGGCACCATGGCACCATAATAGATTTCGACTTTAAAAAAGTGCTGGAGCTGTCGCACGATAACCCCGTGTTCTATGTCCAATATGCACATGCGCGCATTTGCTCGGTTTTTCGAAATGCATGTGCGCTATTTCCGGATTTGACAGAAGACATGGTCCAGCAGCTAGAACACACAGAGCCCTTTACAGCCGCGGCTGAGATTTCAGTCATTCGATGCCTTGCAAATTGGCCGCAAGTCGTTGAGCAAGCAGCAATGGCTCAAGAACCACATCGCATCACGAACTATTTATATACGTTGGCGTCGGAGTTTCACAGCCTTTGGAATCAAGGGAAAGATGCGACTCATTTGCGCTTTATTGATTCAATGAGCCAACAATCCACGCTTAGAAAGCTCTTTTTACTGCTTGGCATTGCAACTGTGCTGAGGGATGGACTAGAATTACTTGGAATACATCCTGTTGAAGAAATGCGGTAGGCGGAATGGGTCTCTTCGGCAAAAAAGACAAAGCGGATGGTTATTTTTTTGACCAGGAAGAAGATCACGATCCGTGGAGCCTACCATCCGTAAGTTTTTTTAAAGATAAAAAACATAGATCGAAAAAGAACGCCCGTCAGATTGACGATACTCAGTTTAGGGAGCTCTCATTTGATCGCCTAGATGAATCATATGAAAAAATAGCGGAGGAGCGTTCCTTGCGCGGTGGGCCTAGAGCACAGCATGAGCCCGTTGACGAAGCTCACCTTGAAATTAATCCAAATCAACGCCTTTTTGATGTATATCCATCGCTGCATCGCAATATTAGGCGAGACACTGAAAGGACGCCGCCACCAACAAGATCGCCACGATTGCCCCCTGCACAGCCGTCATCCCAAATCATACGTGATTTTACAAAAACAGAACGGCCGCCAGAAAGGGGAGCTGCTTCAAGGCGAGTCCCATTCGAATCAAAACACGCTCAAGAAGAACCAATGTATGCCCAACAGCAACGTGCACTGTGGCAAGCAGAACAAATGGCAGAGCAGATGTACGCAGCCCAATCGGCAAACGAAAGCATCTCCGCACCAGACCGTTCACGCGAATTTGATGAGTCGCAATCAAGAATTCAGGACTTTCGCTTTTTGGTGAAGCTGGCCATTACAGGTGCTGTTTTTATCTGTTGTGGCTTGGTCTTGTGGTGGATCAGCCAACAAGGAAAATATGGACAGGACGAATTTGATAGCGTGCCAACAATCCCATCGCCCAAAAATTTTAAAATTCCAAACGATGATTCTTCGCGACTTGTCCCATTGCAGGACGCGCTCATATACGGGGTGTTGAATCCGAATGAAGAAGGCGAGCGGTTATTGAAAGAAGCAACGAAAGATGACAGCAGTTCAGATTCGAGGGATGATAGTGATGAAACATTGGAGACTGTGGATTCTGTTCCAATCAAAGAACGAAAAGTATCAAGCAACGTTTCTCCAAAATCCGCCGGCTTTAGTATCCCAGGTTTGAATAACTCCGCGCATCCTCCACGCGTGGTCCCTTCTCCACAAACGAATCAAAGCAACACGAAAACGGGAGGTGCTGGCGCTGAAAAATCTGCTGGCAAGATTCCGCCGAAAAGTAAAAACGTTGAACATAAGAACTCAAACGCGTCTTCAGCGGCCAAAAACAACGAGCCAAATGCTCTGTCTACGGCCCCAAAAACGCCCGCATACTTGCAAATTGCAGCACTTTTATCTGTGGAACAAGCTAACAAAGAGCTAATGCGGCTTATCCGGAAACATCGCATTTTATCAAGATACCCAATAAGCGTCCGCCCGTACACAAACGAAAAAGGAAAGACCATCTACCGCTTACTGGTTGGGCCAATTGAAGCGGAGTCAGATGTCAGAACGGTTGCGAAAAGCTTGGGGCTCAGTGGCGTACAACCGCTTCGTTTACACTAGTGTGTGTTAAAATCCTCTCGAATTTAATCGTTTATAATCAGGTCGGGCGCATCGACCGCCTTCATACCAATGATGTTATACCCGCAATCCACGTAGTGCACATCCCCAGTCACAGCCGAGGACAAATCGCTCAACATGTATAGCGCGGATTTTCCGACCTCTGCAGGCAAAACATTTCGCCGAAGAGGGGAATTATTTTTGTTCCAACTCATGATGTAGTGAAAGTCCCCGATGCCAGAGGATGCTGCCGTGCGAATTGTTCCAGAAGAAATAGCGTTAACACGAATGTTTTGAGGGCCGAGATCCGCAGCCAAATACCGAACGCTGGACTCAAGCGCGGCCTTCGCGACGCCCATGACATTATAATGAGGTATTACCCTATTCGCGCCCAAGTACGTCAACGCAAGGATTGAACCGCCATTCGGCATAATCGCACTCACTTCCTTACAAATTTCCGTTAGAGAATAACAAGAGATGTCCAGCGTTTTCAGAAAATTATCCCTTGTCGTGTCAACGTACCGCCCAGTCAACTGGTGGCGGTCAGAAAAAGCAATTGCGTGCAACACGAAGTCAATCTCTCCCCATTGCTCCTTTATTCGGCTGAATGCCTGCTGGATGTCGCCTGGCTCAGACACATCGCACTTTATTATAGGACACTCGGCTTGAAGGCTATCCCTTAATGATGAAACTCTTTTGTAAATTGCTTCGTTGGGATATGTAAACGCGAGCCTTGCTCCCTCCTTGTGTACAACCTCCGCCACGGCCCAGGCAATTGAGGCATCATTCGCCACCCCCATTATTACACCGCGTTTGTCTTTCATTAGACCTTGTGACACTACGTTTCCTTTGTCGCCAAGCAATTTAGTACAATCTAAACCATGGGAAAATGGTTTGCAATGGTCGCGGAGCAGAAGCCGTGGAAAGACACTGTTGCTCCGTGAACGTTCGAGAAGGGTTCATTTTTAATTATTTGTGTGGTGGTATGAATCCTGTTACCCGCGTGCAGCAACGGCTCTAGCAATTCGCGCGCCCGACTAGACATATCCCACCTGACGTTCTGGGTTTCTTGAGGGCTCAACTCCCTGTATATACATGTCCCACCTGACTCTTCGGGTTTTATTGAACTTCAACGCATTGTAAAACCACAAAAATCCACCCGGCGAGTCAGTCGGGAGCCCTATAAGCAGGCGTTGTTCCCCGGAGCGTCAGTTGGGAGACCTATAGACGAAGCGAAACGGCTAAAACGGAATGTCATCCAAGATATCGCTGTTGACGCTTTCTCGCGCGGAATCTTCAATTGATCGAACGCCGCTACCAGACGAATCTGCCGTGTCAGCGCCAGCCCCCACAGCCTTATCCAGCAAGACCAAGGTCCCACGAAAACGCGGGATAATGATATCGGTAGAATAGCGCTCGATCCCTTGTTGATCCGTCCACTTTCTGGTTTGAAGCTGCCCTTCCAAATAAACCTTAGACCCCTTCCTTACGTATTTTTCCACGACTTCAACAAGGTGCTCACTAAACACCGTTACGCGGTGCCATTCTGTCCGCTCATTACGCTCTCCGGTTCCCTTATCCTTCGAATACTCGCTTGTCGCAATTGAAAATGAAACAAATTTCCCGCCATCTTGGGTCATTCTGATTTCTGGATCTTTTCCAAGGTTTCCAACTAGTATAACTTTGTTTACGGAACCTGCCATGTGAACCCTTTTTTTACGAAACCTTTGATATGATGGATTATAGGCAAAATTGTCGCAATTATCCAAGCGACAAATATCAGTGCAACAACAGATCGTATGAGTTTCTGTAAATTAGACGTTGAAAATGACCAGTGGTTAACACAGGCATCAGCTGAAGATTGGAAAAACGTCATAGATGAGTGTGCGTTTGCGACATTTGAGGCTACGAGATGGGCAACTCCGTCAGAAATTAGTTTTTTACTAACAGATGACGCAGTAATGCAGCAGCTCAACAGCCAATATCGTGGGCAAAACAAAGCCACCAATGTCCTGTCTTTCCCGTTGTTGTCTTTTTCGCGCCCCGGTATGCCCTCGTCTGAGGTAATGTATTGCGATGAACCTGACACGCGTTTGTCTGGCGTCACTCGAAAGAAAAACACGCCCCAAACCCCTACCAAAGTTTGTTTGCTTGGCGATGTGGTTTTGTCGTACAGTGCCATATTAAGAGAGCTGAGGACATTGAAGGGCCCTTTCATGGACCGCGCTTTTCACCTTATGACCCACGGAATTTTGCATTTGATAGGCTACGATCATGAAAATGATAGTGAGGCGTTTCTTATGGAGTCAGTTGAGGCTATGATTCTGCAAAAATTCGGCATTAGCGACCCCTATGATTCAGACCCGTGACGTGGTGGCCGCGCTTGGAAAAAAAGAGTCTATTTTTAGCATTTATAAAGTTTATGAGCAAAACGACCGATATCCCTGAGAAACGAAAATTTTGGCAAAGAGTCGCACACCATTGCAAACGAGTTTGGCGTTGGTGTTTGCGTAAAGAGTCAGATACATCGCTGCGCGACGCAATAGAGGAGCTAATTGAAGAGGATTTGGAAGGAGAATCTTCGATTGGCACGGATGAGCGTCTGCTCCTAAGCAACGTGTTAAGTCTCAAAGATTTAACTGTGAAAGACGTCATGATTCCGTACGCCAACATCATAGCCGCCCCCATTTCTGCAAGCCAGGATGAGATCATTTCAACATTAGTCAATTCTGGCGTGTCGCAGATCCCGATATACTCTGGTACCGTGGACAACATCGTTGGCGCCCTATCGTTGAAGGACGTCATTGTTTGGATGAACGGACATACGCGAACGGGGTTGAAATCAATTTTGCGAGAAGTCAATTTTATTGCGCCTACGATGCGAACACTGGACTTGCTTTTGCAAATGCGCGAAACCGGGCAGCGCATGGCCGTCGTTGTTGACGAATACGGTGGCGTGGAGGGACTCGTGACGTTTGCCTCCCTCATGGAAGAAATCATAGGAGACATTCAATATGCCGAGGACCACGGAGATGAAAACCCTCTGGAAATTTCCAACGACTGCATCGTGCTAAACGCAAGCACAACGTTAGACGAATTGAATCAGTCCCTAGAGCAAATTTGCGGGCAACAAATAAATTGGCTAAAAAACCATGAAAGCGAGGATGTCGACACGGTTGGTGGAGTGGTCACGTTGCTTGCCGGGAGGGTTCCGCTGCGCGGCGAGTTGATTGCTCATGCGGAAGGGGTTGAATTCGAAATACTGGATGCGGATCCACGTCGTGTTAAGAAAGTGGCCATTCGTCACTTGATCTCGCCGCAAACGTCGCAACAGGTTTCGGCCTAATTATTGCGGTGCATTGAAAACTCCGAAGTAATAATCCACGATAAACATACGAGCGATGTTGTTTTTGACTTGCAATGCAGTGGGATTTAGAAAAGCTCTCGAGTCCGCTTCAAAATGGTGCCGGAGAAAATCTGCGTTACGAGCCAATTTACGACAAAATAAGAGAAGCACGCAGCGAAGAAGACTCATCTCTGTCCCGTGGCGTTTGGGCCCGAGACCTGAAGAAGGCCGACTGGGGGCAAGTATACGCTCTTTGTACAGAAGTGTTGGAAGAACGCACGAAAGACCTGCAGCTCGTTGGCTGGCTGTGCGAGTCGATGTGCCATCTGGAAAACTGGATAGGGCTGCAAAAATCCTTTGAACTTGCGAACAATTTTTGCGAAAAATGCTGGGATTGTTTCTACCCGGAGAAAGAGGCAGACGTCGAGTACCGCGTGCGCCTGTTGGATTGGTTTACCGATAAAATGGCCGAGCTTTCGCTCTTCATGCCAATAGCCGAGCCAAATGGTTTGATTTCACAGCCGATATACTTGTCTATGTGGCTAAGTGCCCAAAACTTTGACTTAGTATCACGGCGTTCTGGCGTCAATCCTGCAAAGGTTCAAGAAGCAGAAAGCTCTGGGCAGATAACGCTGAAACGCTTTCGAACGCTTATTAAACAAGCCAGTGTTGATGATGTCCAAGCGGTGCTTCAAATTGCCGGGAATATAGCGGATCAGTCGGCTGCTCTTTCTCGCTTTCTGACAGATAAGTTAGGAGGACACAGTCCGAGCTTTAAGTTGCTGAATGAGCGCCTTAAAAATGTCGACCAGCTTTGTAAGTTTTCTTTGGATGGACGCTCGCCGCCTCAGCGCTCAAATGAATTGTCTAGCTCGGCCGAGCGCAGTACAATAGAGACAACGGGGAGAAGTGTTGAAGGGGATGGCTTTACAGGGAATCGTAACACACCAGTGCAGGGGCAAGAATTGCTGGACGCGCCTGAACTAGAGGCCGATGTTCGGATTGATGCATTACAAAACAGTGGCGATAGCGTTGAGCCGCCAAGTAGTGCGGAACCTTCGCAATCAAAACCCGCGGACGACGAAGTGACGATTGCGACGAAACTGGACGCTTACAAAGCCGTAGGTGACTTGGCTGACTACCTGATGGAAGTGGATCCGCAGAGTCCTGGTCCCTATATTATAAAGATGGTATCCTCCTGGGGAGATAAGCTTCTTCCAGCCATTCTGGATGATGTCGTAGGAGGGACAACGGCAGGACACAAAGTCTTGAAAATGCTGTCAGATGTCATGCGGCGTGGAACGAGTTAGGAGCAGAACAAGAGAGAGGTGGCATTATGCGGATTACTCTAAAGAGTGCTTGTCTTGCACTTGTGGTGTGCATGTGCTCGGAGCTTTGGTGTGCCCCCGCTCAGGAAAGTCTTGTTAGCGTGGTCAAAAAAAATGTTGGGAATCAGCCTTCATCAAAACGAAACAAAAGAAGCACCCCAAAATCCCCAAACGGTTCAGATCAGCGCGATTTTAACAAATTTGTGGCAGATATCGTTGCGGACATGATATCGGATTGGTCGTCTTACTTTGGAATAAAGACAGCGAATGAAACAGAATCAGTGGGAACAACGAGAACAGAGCCAAAAACAGCCGCAGGTGCGTCTACACCAAGTCCGAAACTGAACGTTGAACAAAAAAATTTGGACGTAGTCTTAGATCTTATGGCGTTTCTTAATGGACCTCCTCTCCCGAGTAGCACGTCCAGCGATCCTGCTCGAGCCGAAAGTTTGTCGCGCCTGCAAAAACGATTGCAAATGGTTGTGACAAATAAGCAAAACCCTACGATGTCTTTTCGTAACCGCGCGAGGCAAGTCATTGATTCTGAAATATGCCGCGCTCTTATTGAGTATGTGAGTCTGGTTGAAAAACAAAAAAAAGCTGAATCGAAAAAGTCTTCGCAAGACGATGAGGCGTTTTGGCGATTTCGGAAGAGGTTGGTTATGAAACTAACTGAATATCAATCCTATGTAGGTTCAAATGACGATAGAGAGAACCCCTTAAGGATATTTGGGCGAGTATTTGGGCGAGACCAAAATCCAAGATCAAAACTAGTCATTCAGTATGGAAATGTTAGCGGCGCATGGACAAGTCGCACCCGTCTACGTTTGGATGAAGCACCTTCTGCAAGGAGGAACGAATCGCCAGAGGCGTCTTTACCCGTAATACGACCTGAAGTACAGACGATTTCTTCTTACCAAAGCTCGCCAGGAGACGTTCCTTGGTTTAAAGATCCGAGGCGTTAGTGCTAATACTTTCCGTTGTATCAATCATCTTGTTACTTATCGCCGCAGCCTATTTTTCCGCATATGAGACGGCGATAAGCGTTGCATCTAAAGCGAAATTGCACCAGCTCGCCAAAGGGGGAACCAAGCGGCCAGTATTGGCTGAAAAACTGAAAGATCAAATTGGCTACATGCTAAACACGTTGCTTGCGTGCAATACCGCGTTCAACGCCGGGGCAACCGCGCTCGCGACGCACATATTCGAAGATTTTTTCGGAAGTGAGGGCGTGTTTTACGCTACGACCGTTATGACGTGCTTAATCCTTGTCTATGCCGAGGTCCTGCCAAAGCTATTGGCGATAAAAGATTCTGAGAAAATTGTTCTAAGAGCTGCGTACATTATGAATTTTACGCTCACAGTTTGTAAGCCTATAGCCAGGCTGACGGTATGGATATCCCGCGGAATGCTGCGCGTTTTTGGCGTCAACGTCAGTGATTCAGCCTCTGGAAACGTGTCGGTAGATGAGCTGCGTGGTGTAATTGATCTGCACAAGGGGCCGGACCAGGATTCACACCAAGAAACATCCATGCTGAAAAGCATATTGGACCTAAGGTCCGTTCAAGTCTCAGAGATTATGGTGCACCGTAAAAACGTGACAATGTTGAACGCGGACGACCCCATTGAATCGATTGTGGATCAAGTGCTGGATTCCCCATTCTCGCGCTTGCCATTATGGAAGGGGACATTGGACAACATTGTTGGCATTGTTAACGTAAAAATTCTTGTTCGAGAAGCAAGATCAGCTAACAAGCTGAAAACCATCAACGTCCAGGAAATTGCGCACAAGCCATGGTTCATTCCGGACAGCACGGACCTATTAGAGCAGCTTCAAATGTTTCGTGAACGCAAAGAGCATTTCGCCCTCGTTGTGGACGAATATGGCGCCTGGCTTGGAATTGTTACCCTTGAGGATATTTTGGAAGAAATTGTCGGAGAAATTGACGACGAACATGACATTTCCGTTCGCGGCATGCGGCTTCAGCCTGACGGAACAGTCGTATCTGACGGCACAGTGACCATTCGTGACCTAAATAGAGAGTTCGACTGGGACCTTCCGGACGAGGCTGCCGCAACGATTGCTGGGCTACTTATTAACACAGTTCGCATGATTCCAGATGTGGGACAAGTGTTTATGCTGTACGGTTTTCGCTTTACAGTGTTAAAGCGCCAGCGCAACCAAATTACGTTGCTAAAAATAGCAAAATGCGACGGTTTTCGTGGAGATCAATAGCCCGCCCGCGCAACCAAACGGCATCAGTAACAGATTATTAAGCATTTTGTGCAAACATTAATCGTCTGTTCCTTGTATACAGTTTCGCATGCCAGAATCACAAGAATATGAACTACTTGATATTCCTGGCTTAGACAACCTTAAAATAGCGATAACTCCAAAGATGCGCCGCGAAAGTGGCGACGATACTGGCGTGCGAACGAGGGAATGGACACTAACAATGGATATGATCTTCATACCGGCTCTATTTATAGAGTTGTTTGGCTGGTATGCGGAATCAGAGCGAGAAACAGGAACGGACGTCGGCAATCAATTGTTCACGTCCTCAAGCATAAAGCATTCTGAATTGGTAGTGGTCATTCCATGCGGAAGGCACTTAGCAACCCTGGAAAACAAGCTTGCTGGAGGGGAAAAAATATCAAAAGTCGTCATTACCAGGTTCATTCGAATGGGACTGTTTATTGAACTTCCAATCCAAATTACTATTTTCAGGGGTTGCTACATCACGATGGTACAGCAATATTTGGATTATCTTATCGTTCGCTTAAGAATCAGCAAAAAGACTGTCATTTGCACGGCGTTTGATCAAGAAGGATTTCCCAGTGGCGTAGGGATGTTCAACGTTTCGTTTATTGCCGGAGAGACGGGATTTTCTCTCTCAGATTTGTTGGAATTGGCCCTTTGATTTAAGAACGCCACGAGTCTTCACGCCAAGGTAGGTTATTCTATCATTTATCCGTGATGTCTTTCAGCCCCTGAACTTTTAGGACTTTGTTCCGTGATCGCTCCCCACGAAGCAGAGACAGGCTGGTTTTTGGAAGCCCCAGCGTCTCCGCAATTATCTCAATTACTCGCGCATTTGCCTTTCCAGATTCAGGAGGAACAGAAACGTACACCTTCACAAGGTCTCCTTCGGTTACGTCGATTCGCTCTGACCCTGCACGCGGAGTTACACGAACGGCAACCCTGTCTCCATCAAAGGCACGCAACAGCGCGGCAACCAAGACTTCGTTTGTTCGTTTTTGTGCTGCCAAGTCTTGTTCCTACAGAAAAATGACGGCCCAGAAATCCAAAATCAAAGACATGCTATTGCCTTCTTATTTGATGGAAATATTGAGCAGCAGAAAGAACCGAAATCCCAGCAGAAAGCCACAATAATACCAATCCATAAAGACTAAAGCCCGCTAATAAGCACGTGATTGCGAGCATTTGAAGTGCAGTTTTATATTTCGCAAGCGTGGATACAGGAAGATCTTGCCCTGACTCGGCCAAAAATTCACGCAGTCCGGATATTAAAAATTCACGTCCAACTGTCATTGCAGAAGGGATCAAATGCACCCCGCCTACTATGCCAAAGCCGCTTACCATGACCAAGGCGGCACTGATTAGTAACTTGTCGGCGATTGGATCAATTAATGCGCCAAAACGAGAGAACTGCTTAAACCTTTTTGCCATGAACCCGTCAATGTAGTCCGTGGCACACGCGAATACGAATACTCCTAGGGCCAAATTTGTGTTGAGGTAAAAAGCTGCGATTAAGAACGGAATAATCCCAATTCGTACGAACGTAATCACATTTGGCACAGTCAGAATTTTCAAACTTTTTCGTTTGCGGAATTTCCTGTGGAGTCTCCGGTGTCGAAGCTTTCTAGCTGACATAAAAATTCAATAACCTTACCTGCCGCCTGATTCTAACTTATGACGACATTAAAGTCATGTTTTGGGCAGAATTTTGTGATAGCACGAATTCTTCACACGCGTGACCATAAAGCATCATGACACATTCAGCAATTGTCCTTCGCGATTACTCCTGCTTTTTTCCAGTAACGTGAACGCAAGTAAGGCGAACGCGCTTAAGGATGCGCCGCACAAAAATGCATAGGATGGGTTGTATGAGCTAAGCAGTCCCGCAATCCGATTACTAAGAAGCAGACCGACGCTTGCCACTAATGAATAGATTGAAAATGCCGTGGCGCGATTGAACGGCTTGGCGTGTGAAGAAATCATAAACATTATGCTTCCCTGCGACATCCCGATATGTATGCCGGCTAGAATAATCGAACTATAGAGGATCCATGACTGATGAGCGACAACCAATACACAGTGCGCCATAATGTGAGCAATTAGGGCCGCCTTGAACAGCAAGTCCTGGCGAACCTTGGACGCAACAGCAGACCAAAACAATGCGGCGAATGCTGCACTGCAATCGTACAACATGAACATTCTTGGTATACTAGCGATTGGCGTCCCCAAAGAGATCGACTTTAATATTAGGAATGAAATGCTAAACCGCGCAAACATGAGCAAAAACAAGACGCTGTATAGTCGCCATAAATACCGATCAATGTTCTTGAGTGCATACATTAATGATATTTTCTCGCCCTCTAATTGGACCTTATTGTCATTTAATTTATTTGAAGCGATAAAAGATGCAACAATTGCAGGAATCGCCGCAACAGTGAATATAGATTTTATTCCGAGGTGAGCATCTCTTAGCAGACGAAACGTTAAGTAACTGCCGAAAATGCTCCCGCAAAAGAACGCAACGTGTTTTAACCCATATGAGCGTTTTCGTTTGCCTGCACAATCTGAGATCATCGCATCAAGCGGGCAAGAACGCATTCCTTTTGCAAAGCGATCACATACCTGCACCGCTAAGATTGACGCATACCCTGTTGCCAACGTAAAACTCGCTTTTGAAAGAACGCTTAAAGCTGCTCCTAGCGCGACAATTTGTTGCCGCTTGCGTATTTTGTCGGAAAAAACACCTGACCAAAATTTGGAAAAGAATGCAACAAAAGCCGCCCAGCCCTCGATTCTTCCGATTTGCTCATACGTCAGTCCAAGCAAATTAAAATATGACGGAAGAACTGTCGTGACCATCATGGTTGCCACAGTGGAAAAGAACACTATCAAGATCAGCCAAAAAGAGCTCCTTGACTTAGCATCTTCCACGTAAGTAGCTGTTTCGTTATGCGAACTCGTCATCTATTTTGCGTTGCACGTCATCACTGCAGGAAAAATTCGTAAAAACTCGTTGAACATCATCATTATCTTCCAAAACATCGATCATTTTGATCAACGTCTTTGCGGCGTCAAAATCGCAGTCAATGTAGTTTTTAGGATGCCAAACAATCTCGGCACGAACTGGTTCTTGAACATTCTCGGTTAAAAAGTCTCTGACAGATCCGAACAAATCAACGGATGTTGTAACAACAAACGCCTCCTCTGTTTCTTCTACGTTTTCTGCTCCTGCTTCGGCAGCGCGCTCAAACAGCGTGTCGAAGGATACACATTCCTTTTCCAGCGAAATAACCCCCAAATGATCGAACATAAAGCTTACACTGCCAACATCGCCAAGGTTGCCCCCGTACTTTGAAAAGGTAGAGCGGACCTCCGGCACCGTGCGGTTCCTGTTATCTGTCAATGCCTCTACGATGACTGAGACTCCGTTAACGCCAAACCCTTCAAACCGCACATCCTCGTAAGATTCGGTATTGTCGTCCCCTGCCGCTTTTTTCAGCAACCTTGCAACATTGTCATTCGGCATGTTCTCAGCTCGAGCCGCGGCGAGTGCGCTTCGGAGGCGGGGGTTGGCTTGCGGGTCGCTTCCACCAAGCTTAGCTGCGACCAAAATCTCACGTCCAATTTTTGCAAAGGTTTTCGCACGCTTGGCGTCCTGAGCCCCTTTGCGATACATGATGTTCTTGAACTGAGAGTGTCCTGACATAACTCCTCATGACGGCGCGAGAGGCGGCCTAACTGGAGCAATCATATCTCAATGTTCGTTGCGTTTATAGAGTGCCAGACCGAAACTCCAGGTCTTTACAGCTGTCGCCAACTTGAGAATGGATTAGACAGGACAAACAGATAACAGTGGAACAACATGGTTTAGCGAGATGTGATATATAGCTTTAATCAGATTCGTCAGAGTTATATCGAAGACATTTAGGCTGCAATTCTGGATGGCATCCCTCAAAAGCATTGTACCTAATCCTGACGCGTTCCCAACCGGTCACTTTCGCCAAAGATCTGCAGCCCTCAAAGGCGCAATCGTCAATTAACTGGAGGCCTCCTGGCAGATCGATGTTTCTCAAAGAGCTGCAGCCCTGAAAGGCGCAAAGGCCAATTGTATGCAAAGGACTTCCAGGTCCAAATGTAACGGAGGAAAGGGAGTTGCAATTTTTAAACGCGCCATCTTCAATTTTTTCAACAGCTGCTGGAATGTCCACCTCACGCAACGATGTACATGAACAGAACGCCTCCCTCTCTATGATCGTAGTTTCACTCGGGAAAACGAAACTCTCCAGCCCAAAACAGTCCTTAAAAACGCCTCGCTCAAGTGTTATTAGAGCGCTGCGAGGCGCGAACACGACCAATTTCAAGCGACACATAGCAAACGCATACTGACCAATGTGATTCACGCTTGCTGGAATTGCTGCACCGCGGCCACTTAAATCAATGCGGTCACTTAAATCAACGCTGTCATCTCCCTCCCAAGTGATAAGTGAAAGACTGCGACAACCATTGAAGACACGATCGCGAATATCTGTCACACCTGCAGGAATCGTAATTGAACTCAATCCAGAGGCGAGTGAGAATAGACGATTTGGAAGTTCTGTCATAGCGTTGGCTCTATCGAAAATGACATGTTCTATACTACGGCAGGATTCGAACGCACCAGGACCAATATCAACAGCGGGAGGTATATACGGAACCGAAACCTCCAGTTGGATAGCCATCAAATTCTATGCGGACAAGACTACAGCAATGTTGCAAAGCGCTCTCACCAATACTTATGTTTTGTGGGAGTCTTATAATCAACAGCGACGTACACGACGTTAAGGCATTGGCGCGTACTGATGTAACGCCGGAGGGTAACCAAATTGATCGCAGCCGAGTGTACCTAGTCAACGACCCCTCACCTATATCTTTCAACTTGCTTCCGTATTCAAACGCAATTGAAGTAGCCAGCGCATCATCACGCCCTGGCTGTCCAACGAGTGTCTTGACAGAAGATGGAATCATCAGATTTATAGCTGTTCTAAAGACGCCGCCTAGTAATAACTTCGTCACGGCATAACTCTCCCCTTCCAGGCAGACGTTCGCCCTAGGGAATCCTTGAGAACAACCGTGCTGAGATAGGAACTGGATCTTTCCGTCTAGGTCGCCATCTTCTACGGATGATGAGAACATATCCCTTCCGCACACGAGCATGGCGGCAATAACCGCCAACATAATATTCCTTCTGTTATACATGGTGCCCAGGAGAAGACTCGAACTTCCAAGAGTATTACTCACTAGTACCTGAAACTAGCGCGTCTACCAATTTCGCCACCTGGGCTTAGTCAAATGCTGGAAAGAGGAGTCGAACCTCCGACCTACTGATTACGAATCAGTTGCTCTACCAACTGAGCTACCCCAGCACATACGACGTGGAATTCTGGCAAATTACGGCCGAGCCTGTCAAATCAAAATAAAATCTTGTAAGGCGCGTATAAAAGTAGCGCTTGTGAGATTATAAAGATGGTAGTCCGCCCTATTGTTTTATATATTGAATAGTATAGAGGCAGCCTTTAATAGATGGAGTATGTATGCTTAAGAAAATATGCTTGGTTACGATTTCGGCGCTCGGCTTTTCGATTGAAGGAGGCGCAGCGGCGGAAGATCCATCCGCGGATACGCAGGGGCGCGCCAGCGGCAGATCCATCCGCGGCGCAGGCCGCTGCGGCGAAAGAGCGGCGGCAGTATCGTAGACAACTGCGGCGGGCGATGCAAAATATGACGGACCCCAACGCGATTGCCTTGAGGAAGGCTTGTGACAACGTCGGCTGGAATACGCTCTATCGTCTACGTCCAGCGATTGAGGCGGCGGAGCGTGCTTTGACCGTAAATCCTGACGCTTCAATAAGCCCTGACGCTTCGATAAGCCCTGACGTGTATTTGGCGATCTTTCTTTTTATTGAAACTCTTGGGGGTCTTTATCAAAATGAGAATAGTTACGCAGACACCATGCTTCGTGAGGAAGACCTGGGGGTAGGCCTAAATCAGGATTCATGTATATGGGAGTTTGACGATATTTGTGGTAGGCTTTTGCCCATAGTGTTTGATGGTGAGGAGCGTTGTCCACTAGACCCTAACAGGCAGCGAAATATCATTGTGCGAAATCGCGATTCTCTGATAGCATTACTTCGTAGATTGAAGGTGTGGTTAAACACGAACTTCCCGAACTCATCTCGCGCACCAATATCGGAAGGCGCGGGGAGCGCTGCTGGCAGCGTCGATGTTGGCGCAACTCGCTGTCGTTAATTTCATGCGCGTATATACAGGGCTCCCGACTGACGTTCCGGAAAACAAGTCCTGATGTTACAAGGCTTTGATCTCTCAAGAAACTCGGAACGTCAGACGGGATGAGTACATATCCCATCTGACTCTTCGGGTTTTATTGAAGTTCAACGCATTGTAAAACTACAAAAATCCACCCGGCGAGTCAGTCGGGATGGCTATATGTTGCATGTTTGGCAACTTTGATTAAATTCTAGAGGAAATGGGGACGCTCGAAAGATAGGACATGGATAAGTCGACATCCACTTCCGCAAAGGAAAACATTTCATTGTGCGACGGTGAGCATGGTGGCGATGTATCATCCTTCATCCCCTCACAAGAGCTCGACCCGTTTGAATTTCTTGCCTATCCAAGAGCATTTCTTTTGGACAAATCAGAGCTGCGGAAAAAGTATTTTGAGGTGTGCAGGCAGTCTCGTGAAGATCCGGCTCGCTTGGAGCTCGCGCATAAGTCATATCGAACGTTGTTGGATCCGATTGCGCGCCTGGATTACCTAACATCGACCTGCTGGCCAGAGACTCCCCTCCCCAACGACGCACAAGAATCGAGCCCGACCTTGGATAGCGATATTGTGGGCCTGTATGATGAACTTTCGGCTGCATCCACAGAAGAAAAAGATAGGCTCCTTTTTAAGCTTAATGAGCTGGATCGATCGTTGTACGAAAAAATACAAAATGCCATTGACCGCAGCGACCTGCGGCTCCTTCGCAATTATCGCGACAAGCTCTCGTATCATAAGAAGTTCCGTGAAATGGTCAAACAGCTGTGATTCCACCCTGCCTTTGCCGCGCCTAGAAGGCATCCACAGCCGCGCGTATTCGCGCAGACAGGCCGCTTCTTGAAAAAAAAATGCGCCGGGTCCCACTCTTTTTTCGGTTTGCCTGTTGACCTTCACTTGAAAAACAAGCTATATATGAAAGGTCGGGTGAACGGGGGTGTTGATGCTTCAGAACGTGAAGTGTCGGCGGCGTCGGGATCCGTAGCTCTTTAATGAAGTTTTTTGTTTTTTGAAGTGGTGCATAGGTGGCGTTGTCCAAATTTTTAAATCTGGACTTTCGCGACAATGCACTGAAACTTCTTCAGTGATTTGTGAAAGTTCAGTCAATTCTCATTGAACATGAGAGTTTGATCCTGGCTCAGAACGAACGCTGGCGGCATGCTTAACACATGCAAGTCGAACGCATGTAGCAATACATGAGTGGCAGACGGGTGAGTAATGCATGGGAACGTACCCTTAGGTTTGGAATAACAGTTGGAAACGACTGCTAATACCGAATGATCCAGAAATGGCAAAGATTTATCGCCAAAGGAGCGGCCCATGTTAGATTAGGTAGTTGGTGGGGTAAAGGCCTACCAAGCCTGTGATCTATAGCTGGTTTGAGAGAATGATCAGCCACACTGGGACTGAGATACGGCCCAGACTCCTACGGGAGGCAGCAGTGGGGAATATTGGACAATGGGGGAAACCCTGATCCAGCAATGCCGCGTGAGTGATGAAGGCCCTCGGGTTGTAAAGCTCTTTTATCAGGGAAGATAATGACGGTACCTGATGAATAAGATCCGGCTAACTTCGTGCCAGCAGCCGCGGTAATACGAAGGGATCTAGCGTTGTTCGGAATTACTGGGTGTAAAGGGTGCGTAGGCGGTTTTGAAAGTTCGATGTGAAAGCCCTGGGCTTAACCTAGGAATTGCATCGAAAACTCCAAGACTTGAGGGCGAGAGAGGAAAAGGGAATTGCAAGTGTAGAGGTGGAATTCGTAGATATTTGCAAGAACACCAGTGGCGAAGGCGATTTTCTGGCTCGATTTCTGACGCTGAGGCACGAAAGCGTGGGGAGCAAACAGGATTAGATACCCTGGTAGTCCACGCCCTAAACGATGAAGGCTAGACGTTGGGAGGTTTTCTCTCAGTGTCGTCGCTAACGCATTAAGCCTTCCACCTGGGGAGTACGGTCGCAAGATTAAAACTCAAAGGAATTGACGGGGACCCGCACAAGCGGTGGAGTATGTGGTTTAATTCGACGCTACGCGCAGAACCTTACCAGCTCTTGACATGGAACGTTTGAGGCACAGAGATGAGTCTCTTCCTTTAGTTGGCGTTCACACAGGTGCTGCATGGCTGTCGTCAGCTCGTGTCGTGAGATGTTGGGTTAAGTCCCACAACGAGCGCAACCCTCGTCGCTAGTTACCATCAGGTTATGCTGGGGACTTTAGCGATACTGCCGGTGATAAGCCGGATGAAGGTGGGGATGACGTCAAGTCCTCATGGCCCTTATGGGCTGGGCTACACACGTACTACAATGGTCGTGACAGTGGGATGCAACAGGGTAACCTAGAGCAAATCCTCAAAAGCGACCTCAGTTCAGATTGTCCTCTGCAACTCGAGGGCATGAAGTCGGAATCGCTAGTAATCGTGGATCAGCATGCCACGGTGAATCCGTTCTCGGGTCTTGTACACACTGCCCGTCACGCCATGGGAGTTGGTCTTACCTTAAGCTGATGTGCTAACCGAAAGGGGGCAATCAGTCACGGTGTGGTCGATGACTGGGGCGAAGTCGTAACAAGGTAGCCGTAGGAGAACCTGCGGCTGGATCACCTCCTTTTTAAGGTTTAACCTTAAACGGATAGCGTCTCCTATCTGCCACTTCAAAAAAAATGGCCCTTTGGGCTAGTAGCTCAGTTGGTTAGAGCACACGCTTGATAAGCGTGGGGTCGGAGGTTCAAGTCCTCCCTGGCCCACCAAACTTTGGGGGTGTAGCTCAATTGGTGGAGCGCGTGCTTTGCAAGCACGAGGCCGTCGGTTCGATTCCGTCCACCTCCACTCCGGGTAGCTTATTTGGGGGTGTAGCTCAATTGGTAGAGCGCATGCTCCGCAAGCATGAGGTCGTCGGTTCGATTCCGTCCACCTCCACCATTTACAACGCGCTTTGACGTTTCGAGAAGGAGCCCTTTCCGGGGACTTCTCTTCGAGGCGTTTTTGTTTGAATGTCTCGGCTCTTTTAACAAATGTGAATATTATGATAGAAAACTAGTTTGTATCGAATGATACAAGTTAGGGTTTTTCTAAAGATTATTTTGCTTTGAGAATTACTCAGCGGTTACGTTGGATTGTTCTTGAAAGTGAAAACTGAATTTTAGAAGAATAATCTTTTAAAGAAAGAATCAAGCGCAGAAGGGCATTCAGTGGATGCCTTGGCATTGAGAGGCGAAGAAGGACGTAGTACGCTGCGAAAAGCTGTGGGGAGACGCGAACAGTCTATGATCCACAGATATCCGAATGGGGAAACCCACCGTAAGTACGGTATCTTAAACTGAATACATAGGTTTGAGAGGCGAACCTGGGGAACTGAAACATCTAAGTACCCAGAGGAAAGGACATCAAACGAGACTCCGTTAGTAGTGGTGAGCGAACGCGGACCAGGCCAGTAGTT
>JAIRNK010000037.1 GCA_031258095.1 Holosporales bacterium | reverse complement strand
TCATCAATGCGTTTACGCATATTCTTAGCACTTTGGTGGGGTATCAATTAACTGACGACAAACCGCAGATAAAAGGCATTTGCAACACATTGGTTTAATCCATTATTCGCGTAAATAGGGCACGTACGGGTCGGTGAAGGGGCGGCAGCGATAACGCTCGCCATCTACTCTTGCATTCAACCCTTTCCATGGTTAATTCATGTGTTTTGCGAGCGTTGATGAGCTGAGATATTCATGTAATTCCTAAAATAGAAAATGACCCGCCATTGTGTGTCCTTGTAATATCCCGTTAACGTATTCTTAGATCAGACAGTGTTAGCCTTGTTCGGGAGAGTGAACTTCGAAAGGCAGAATACATGCGGAAAATTCTTTTACTTGCGAGCCTCGTAGGCAACATGTATGCCACGATAACGACGAAAGATCAGTTCGTCAAAAAATTGCAAACCCAATGTGCACATATTGACGGTTTCATGCGGTTAGTGAATGCTTCGAACCTCAATCAGAAGTTGAAAGCGGATATGCTTGAGTTCAGTCGTAGGCATTCGGAGCTGTTAGCTTTTACGTCGGACGTGCATGCTGGTGTTGAAATTATTTCGCGTGAATCTTATACACGGTGGCAAAATTTGATTGCCGCGATAAATCTGCAAGAGCTGGAGACTTACGAAGAGGTCATGAACAACGTTCGTCTCATGATAAACGACATAAACTCCGTTACGCAGCAAGATGACAATACCTTGGTTGCTCAGATCCAAAGAGGCGGAAATTTACTATGCGCAATGAAGCTTATAGAAAAGTTAACGTTTTGTGCAAATGAAGCACGAACGACGCGCGCCGGTTCGGAATTGCCGTACGTACGCCTTGCTCGACGGGTAGAAGACTTGTTTGATATTCAGCAAGTAAACGCCAACGGATAGCGGCGATTGATCCGAAATAGGCCGTTGCGCTCTTACCCCGCAAAACGGACCATGTATACTCATCCCATTTGAAATGCAGGGAACAAAACCCAAGCGCCAGTATGGATGAACGACTGCCGAATCCCAACATTTCACATGGAAGCCCTATATGTGAAGATGACCGTGCAACAATCGCGCAAAAAAACCCTCCCCGCCGAGGCGAGGAGGGCAGTTCTTTTAGGGGGAAGAACTTTAGTGTTGGTCTCTCAACCAACCTAAGACGCAATGTACTCTTGAATCCCCCTTTGTTGCAACTATTTTTTCATCATTTATGTCAAAATATTTTGCAGAATGCGCCATCGCCCGCAGGAAATATGGCTTTTATAGTCAAAAAATTTTCGAAAGAACTGAGTCATGCGCAGATTCTTATTGCAGGGCGAGCAATTTTGCCAAACCTTTGCTACTCTGCTCCCGGGTATGAACAGAAGTATTCTTTCGGAAAAGTGCTGCCTACTTTTTTTCGAAACTTTAGAACCTTATACGGGGGCACATGGCACTATGGCATGCGAGCGTTGTAACACTATTCCCGGATATGTTTCCCGGACCGCTAGCTCATTCTCTGGCCGGCAAGGGACTGCAAAAAGAAATATGGAAAATTAACACTGTTCACATTCGAGATTTTGCACCCGACAAGCACAGGACCGTCGACGACACCTCCTACGGGCATAATGCGGGCATGATACTAAAACCGGATGTCGTACACAGCGCGCTATGCCATGCGGTCGAACACTTTCCCGGAACGCCGCAGCTATTGTTTATGACCCCGCGCGGCGAACCATTTAAACAACCTCTCGCGCGCCAACTATCGCAGTCTGACGGGGTTATCATCTTGTGTGGCCACTACGAGGGCGTTGACGAGCGCGTAATTAATCACTGGACACGCACACACGGTCTGAAAGAAGTTAGCGTTGGGGATTACATCTTGTCTGGAGGGGAAGTTGCCGCCATAACATTGCTGGACGCATGTGTAAGGCTTTTACCGAAAATCGTTCACAACGAAGATTCGCTGTCGCGGGAAAGTTTCGACCTAGATTTACTAGAGTTTCCTCAGTATACTAAACCGTGTATATGGCAGGACGAGGTCGTGCCCGAGGTGCTGCTGTCGGGTGACCACAAGAAAATCGCCGCATGGCAAAAACATAAAGCAGAAAAAATAACGAGGGAGCGACGTCCAGACTTGTGGAAGCTGTACCTTCAAACAAATGGATAGTGCCGGAGAGTCTTATGAACTTATTGCAACAAATCGAACAAGAACAGGTCGCAAAGCTTGTAGAAGGAAAGGTCTATCCAGAATTTAAGGCTGGCGACACGGTTAGGGTCAATGTGAAGGTCGTAGATGGAGATAAAGAGCGAATTCAAGCGTTCGAAGGCGTTGTAATCGGAAAGAAGAACCGTGGATTGAATTCATCGTTCCGAGTCAGGAAGATTTCTTCTGGAGAAGGTGTCGAGCGTGTGTTTGCCCTGTATTCGCCTAATATTACAATCGAGTTAGTGCGCCAGGGACGCGTGCGCAGGGCGAAGCTCTACTACCTCAGGCAACGGACAGGCAAGAGCGCAAGGATCGCGCAACTGAACAGACGCGTGCCATCGGCAGCAACTGCAGTGGCGCCGTCCGCAAGTGTCGTCAATGAGCAGCTAGAGGCAGTTGCGGCAGAGCCCGTTGTCGCCGAGGCCGTGACATCGACCGAGTAAAGGATCCGCGATTGCGAGGAGTCGGGGCTTTTCAGGCGCTCGTTTTCAATTCGGCATTCCAGTGCACAGCGGGTGTATCGTCATCGGTAAATCACAGTCTGACTGAACTCGCTCCGGTTGCGGTTGCAGTCTCTGGCGGTGCGGACAGTATGGCTCTGTTGCTACTGTTCAAAGAGCTGCTTGACTCGAACAATCTTGGCGAACAGCTAATCGCCCTAACAGTGGATCACAACTTATCTTGTTCAAAAGAGTACATAAGCACTGTTCAGTCGTGGATTTCTCAGCACCAGATTCGTCACGAAATTCTAGAATGGCATCATGCACCACTGCAAGCGGCTGTCGAAGAAAAAGCTAGGGCTGCTCGTTACGAATTGCTGACAACATACTGTATAAATAACCGCATCCCGCGCCTTTTTGTAGCACACCACGCGCAGGACCAGGCGGAAACGATGTTGATGCACATGATGAGATGTAGCGGCTTGCGCGGATTGGGCGGAATGCGTCCGCGATCAACATATAACGGGGTTGAAATCGTTCGTCCACTGCTGGGAGTTCATCCACAAGAATTAAAAGATGTGCTGAGTCGCTTTAAGCAGCCGTATATGACTGATCCCGACAATTTGCTGGAACAGTTTGAACGCGTTCGCTGGCGGAGGATGATCGAGCAAAATAGCGATATAAATGTATGCAACATGGCACAATCAGCGCGATTTTTGCAACAAATCGAAATGCAAATTGAAGCCTCGGCGCGCGCATTTCTCAACGAAAATTTGCTGGAGTCGTCATTCCCCAGGAAGGCTTTTTTCGAGCTAATGCCGATTGTCGCACAAACGGTGTTGAAGCTGTTGGTCTATTCTGTGACAAAAAAGAAGCAGCTGTGCTCGTTTGGGGCATGTGAAAATGCGTACAGGAGACTCAGTAACGCAGATTTTGTCGCGATGACGGTGAGCGGTTGTTTAATCCGGCGAGTGAAAAGCGGAAGGATTGCGGTGACGCAGGAGAAACAGAGGAAACAGCGTCTTTCAGAAGGAGAACGCGGTTTTACGGAGACGACATTGCCTAACCAGCGGCGCATGCAGCAAGTTCAGTGAATCGCTACACATATCTCATCTGACTCTTCGGGTTTTATTGAGGCTCAAAGCATTGTAAAACTACAAAAATCCACCCGGCGAATCAGTCGGGAGCCCTTGTATGTTCCAAATGTGATGGAAATTA
>JAIRNK010000030.1 GCA_031258095.1 Holosporales bacterium | reverse complement strand
AGGACATCTTTTTTCATGAGGACGCCCTGGGCTCCCGACTGACTCGCCGGGTGGATTTTTGTAGTTTTACAGTGCTTTGAATTTCAAAGAAATCCGAATAGTCAGGTGGGATATGTATACTCATACCGTCTGAAATGCAGGGAACAAAACCCAAGCGCCAGTAAGGACGAATGAGTGCTGAAGCCCAACATTTCACATGGGAGCCCTGTAGACCCCGCGAAAGGCACGACGAACGCTTGCTTTTGGGGCAAAGGGCTGACGCTAGGACTGGTTATTGGAAAAATATTTTTATTATTAAGGAATCCTTAAGTGTTCATGGGTTGACTTGTTAAGTATTTGCCGGGTATTTTTGATATTGAGGTGTGCGGTGGGCAAAACCGCTTGCGCGCTGACCTCAGCCCCAGAATGAGGGTGGGTGGGGGTTTGTGGATGGCAGCCCGAGAGAAAAGTTAAAAATTCGTTAATGCCCGCATTTTAGGTGGATTTCGACAAAAAGCAGTCTATAGGGCTCCCGACTGACGCTCCGGGGAACAAATGCTGATGTTTCAATGCTTTGAGCCATCAAGAAACCCGGAACGTCAGATGGAATGTGTATATATCCGGATTCTTTACAAATACATAGGTTTTAATCGCAGAAACTATGCGATCACGAGTAAACGATAATTTTCAGACATTGCCGATTCCCATGCTTTCATGCTAGGTCTGTATATCTTGCTGATTTTTAGGGAAAGGCCACGAAGCACTAACCCGCGCGGAATATAAGGCTTCTTGCGGTGATTTCGTACCTTCGAAACTGGAGAGAATTTACCAAAAAAAGTGCTGGTGCCGGCTAAAGGACTTGAACCCTCGACCTACTGATTACAAATCAGTTGCTCTACCAACTGAGCTAAGCCGGCAATATGGGGCGAGTGATCGGTCTCGAACCGACGACCTCAAGAGCCACAATCTTGCGCTCTAACCAACTGAGCTACACCCGCCATACAGAGGGATTGTATATTACTTGCACATTACAAGACAAATGTATTTCCCGCGTAGTGTGATCAAATTTTCTGGTGTTTTTCACAAGTGCTTACAACGAGTTTGTATTTGAATACACGCATCTTAGCTATAGGCAATTATAAAAAGAACATGCTACAACTTTAAGAAAGGATGGTTTCTTGACTATGATTTCTATTAGAGGAAACGGCGATCGCAAAAGAGAAGACGTAAGGTTCCTGCCGTTTTTGCTGATGCTGTGCACGGGGATTTCCATAAGCAGTATAGACATGTACTTGCCTGCCCTCCCTGAGTTGGCCGCCTTTTTTAAAACCACCGACAACGTTTTGCGCATATCCATAATGATTTCGCCTCTCATCTCCGCGTTTGCGGGCCTTTTCTATGGCAGCATGAGCGATAAATATGGACGTCGGCCGATTATCCTCCTTTGTTTATTTATCTTCTCAATCGGATCATTGTGGTGTGCATTTAGCGACACAGCAACAGAATTTCTAATTGCGCGATCTGTACAAGCCATGGGAAGCACGGGCATGGGCCTACAAACGGTCACCGTTATATCAGACAAGTTCAAGGGCATCACCCTGGCGCGCTACTTAAGCATATACAGCGTGCTATACCCCACAACGTACGCCGTCGCGCCGAATATTGGCGCTTTTTTAATGCTGTACATGTCGTGGCGTGGAATATTTTACTTCCTAACGTTAATGGGCGTTAGTTTAATGACATTTTTATATGTAATCTTGCCTGAAACATTAAACATAAAAACGACGACGCCTCAGGCTGGAATATCCTTTTTCCGTTGGTTCTCAGACGTATGGAAAATGCTGAGCACCAAGCCCATTTTTCGCAACATGGCCATAACCAACGCGTTGGCAACCATAATGAACCACATTTTCATAACGAACTCCCCATTCATATATGAACAACATTTTGGGCTAACAAAAACTCAATTCGCCAATGTATCCCTCATTCCGCACAGCTTCAACATAGTCGGTTGTCTGGTTTACTCTTTCCTACTGAAGTCGTGTTCTCCGAAGTTTTGCCTAAACTTAGGCCGAATCGTGGCCATGCTATTCATGGCTGCAGCAAGTATTTCACTGATTATTCCGAATGCGTTGCAAATGGGAATGGTCGTTATACTTTACTGCGTGTGTTCTTTTGGAATGTCATTCTTGACTATGACAAGCGTTGGATTTGCCGTTTCCGACATGCAAACGAACAAGGGGCTGGGAAATGGCGTTGTGCAATTTATACGAAACATATCGTCAAGTTCTGCGGTTATGTTGTTCGGATATTTTTGTGCTGGTGGCGTGCCGCAAGTGTTCTTTGCAATGAGCATATGTGCGCTCGCGATGGTTGTAACCATATCAGCTTGTTACAAAGACCTCCCAGAAATGGCGTAGAAGGGTTTTAAATCATTTATTTAGCTTTATACGATTTTCTACGCCTATGACAGTCGTCGAACACATAGATATACACGACAACAACAATTGTGATAGATTCTTTTGTGGAGCAATTCTCCAGAAAAATTAGGGGAAGAACTATGAGCAAGTTTTGTTGTTTGGTGGTTTTATGCGCGCACATAAGCAGTGCCGGTGTTTGCGCCGATAGCTTAGATGAGCAACTCCGTGAAAAAGAGTCGGCCCAGACTTCCGCGTCCGATTCGCTTCCTAATCGACAGGATCAACTAGTTGAACGTCAAACATGGTTGGAACGCCCGATGAGTGGTTTCAATCGGACCAGCTTAGAAGATTCCCGACTTAGGGATCGACTGAATGGTGTGTATATTTCACTAAATCCTCAAGTTTTTCGCGTTATGAACCTCAATGGAATAACCCCTAATTATCTAGTAACGCAGTCTATTGTCGCGACACGTGGGACGCGAGTGTACGGCGGTGAGCTGTCTTGCATCTTTCAAGGAATTCCTCCTGGTGAGGTGTACAGAGATATTCATGATTTTACACCTATCGATTTCGGTTTAGGTTCTGCAGGTAATGAGGAGCAATTTTGCATATTTAATATTCTTGAACACGCACGTCGCGATTTTCGATTAGAAACAGTCAATATTCCTGACCTGCAAGAGTACGCGCCTCTTGGAAGCCTAGTTATTCCGGCGACGAGACTCCAGGAAATATTAGACGACAGGCTAGGGTACGAAATTCCACTGCCGCAATATCACGCCGCGCCACTCATTGAAGCGCATCCATTCCCTCCTCTCGACCCCGTCGTTGGAATAAGTCGTTTTTACAGTTTTCGACTCATGTGTGCTGGTTTTTGGAGTTCAGTGAAAAGGTGTTGTTGCTGCGGCACATTTGATCCAGATGACCTCTTAGACCAAACGCTTCTGCCATGAGGCAATGCACTAAACCGTGAACAGAATCGAATATCTATTTTGACGTAGGCACCTACATATCTAACTTTTGCTAAGACATAACTATATAGCCGCTAAAACTAGCGTATATTTTTCGGGCGGTAATATTCAACAATGACGGGGAGAAGAATTATGAAAAGAGTTTGTTGTTTTGTGATTTTATGCGCATGTATAAGCTGCACCGGTGTTTGCGCCGATAGTATAGATGAGCGAATGTACGAAGAAGGGTTGGTCCAGACCCCATCGCCAGGTTTCCATCCACTCTGGCTTAGTCAACCAGTTGAACGCCCAATATATAGGTCGGAACTCCCCGTTGGTGGCTTCAATCGAAACAGTTTAGAAAATTTCCTGCTTACGGACCGGCTACACGGCATATATGTCCCACTAAATCGTCGAGTTCTTCGTATTCTGGCCATGAATGGGCTTCCCCCTGAGTCGCTGATGGACAATGAGGTTACTGCAATAAGAGGGACGCTCGTGTACGACAGGGATTTATCTGTTATTTTTCGAGGGCTTCCTCCTGATGATGTGTATACAGATCTTGAAACAACAACCATTAATTTAACTGAATCTGTGTATCGCGATTTTCGTTTAGGAGGCGTCGATATTCAGGCTCTGCAAGAATTCGTTCGTCCGGGAAGTCCACTTATTTCGGCGATGAGGCTACAGACAATATTAGACAACAGACTAGTGGGGCGGCTTTCACGTAGAACGCACTCATATTTTCCAGTCGAACAAATTGAAACGCTGCAGCCCTATCAAGCAACGTTACGATTTGAAATGCCCCACTTCCCTCCTCTAGATCACCTAGCTGGAATAAGTCGTTTTGACAGGTTTCAGCTCATGTTTGCTGGCTTTTGGCAATCAGTCAGAAGGTGCTGCTGTTGCGAGCCGCTTGATGAAGACGACGTCATCAACCATAGGGCCCCCGACTGACTCGCCGGGTGGATTTTTGTCGTTTTACAAGGCGTTGAGCCCTCAAGAAACCCGGAACGTCAGATGGAATGTGTATAGAAGACTCGGCCTTTCGCAATTGCACTGCCATACAAATAATAAAATATCCTGGTAGTGGCGTAGCCATTGGGCCTCATGCATTTACAAATTGCCCAGCAAAAAGGCACGAGCCATAAAGGTTTTTTCATATTTCATCATCCAGATCGTCCGCCAAGCTATCTGACATATAGCCTGTCCGCGCGGGGTTTTCATCACAATCTTCATCAGACGATGAAACAATTTTGCGATCAAACAATTTGCGATAGCATTCGTTTTTGGCTAAGTCGTCAAGGAAGTCAATTGTCGTCTCTCGGTCGAAAATGCCACCAAGATAAATATCGACGATACCTTCTTTCTCATACGGGTAGACCATTTTTGCAAGAGCTTCTTTCACTTCCTCAAAATGTGCCACAAATAATGCACAATTCACGTTGTTTCCGTATTGTTTTAAAATTTTTGCTAAATTTTCCCCCGCCTCATCGGCAATAACACAGAATTCGTCATAACTAGCGCCCGTATGTGGTACGCCTACGTATGGGGGAGCTCCTACAACTCCAACAAATTCATCATCAGATTCTTTACAAATATCTCCCTGGTTAAGGACCGATTGATTATTTTGGAATTCACAACCAAACACACTAGGTAAAGCGACCGTGCCGAGGAAACAAACGGCAAGAACGCACTGAAGAATATTCATGATCCGTTCAATAGTTAAAGGTCGTTCAATACTAATTCTCCAATTATTACTTTAACAAACTGCTAACAATCAGCTATCCAAAAAGAAATAATCTCATGGATTAATCCTCTTACTTGTTTCGTTAGCTTTTTGTCGTATGATTTTCATGCGTTGTTCAATTTAATAACAAGTTTATTCAACATGGTGTCCATCGCTCCGGGGAACAAATCCTGCTGATACAAGGCGTTGAGCCCTCAAGAAACCCGGAGCGTCAGTTGGGAGCCCCATAAAAGCAAACACTGAATCGTGGACACAATCGAGGTTGCACATCCTCACTGTACTCACGACAGGACGTCAAAGTTAAATTAATTGAGCCTTGTCAAACGCGGTTCGGGGTTTATTGCAGTGCGCTTCCCCCTGCAATTGGCCCATATCCAAGTGCTTCTCTCTTTTCGTTTATGGTCAAAAACGACGCCGACTGAATTGTGCTCCAGATATAATCTCGTTTGGCTGCAAGCGCAGCGATCGCGTCTTTGTCGTATCCCAAGCGCAATGACGAGGAAAAGTGTGGGACCAGCCAACGATTTAACTCCGCAACGAAATGATCCAACATCGGAATCAGCGTATCTTCCCAGAAATTTAGGCGCGCTTCTTTGTAATTCGAAAAAGTCGCATCCTCTGTAAGCCCCACCAAAATTGGGGGAACACCAAACGCCTGAGAAATTTCCCGTGCGGAAATGTTTTTTCCCGAAGAAAAATCCAGGTCTTTTGGAGACAGCCCCATTTCTTTCCAGTCACAATTCCCCTCCAAAACCATTATCCTCCCAGCATTATCCGTGCCTTCGTATAACGCTGTCAGGTCTTGCCGAAGCGAATCGCGCTGTTCATGAGTTAACGTTTGCCCCGTAGCAGACGGCTTCACCAATAGCGCACCAGACGGCCGCCCACCGTTTTGCAGGATAGAGAGATTATGCTCTCCAACGGCGTTATGCTGGTCAATCGCGCGCGCGGCAGCTTCTATTGGACTCATGCCGTACCAGTCGTTCAATGGATGAAACGTTTTTATATGCAAAATTGGCGAGGCTTCGGTGTTCGCGTCAATTGGGTATACCTGGCGATTGCTTCCCATTTTGTACTCAAATCCTGAGACTTCTCCTTCTGGGTTAACCAATATGCTAACTCGGTCGGACCGCAGCACACGAAGGCCATTTGTCTCATTTGACATGTGGATGAATGCGTTCCCAGAAAGCAAAAGCTGGGAAAACACGTTCTCGATGAACGCGCTACCTGATTGCCTCGGATTGGGGAATTTCAATAGCGTTAGCAGTTCATGAGACTCTATCTCATATTCGTCATCCGCCTTTTGCTCATAGAGCAGCCAATGTACGTTAGAAAGGCTTTTGGCAATTAAGTTGACGCAACGAAACACGATTACGTTTTGGGAATAGCCGGAATGTGCGAGTGCTTCGTAATTGCGAGATGTCCAAGCCGGTTTGCCTACGATTTTACACGCCGCAAATGCAGACTCCGACGAAGGACGGCTTGCGGGTTTTCCTGACTTGCGATGAATCCCTTCTAGGACGTTTTTGATTGTTGAAATTGCATTCGAAATTTTTGCCATAGGTATTTCTCCTAAAAAAATGTGTAAGAGGTGTATAGAGCTCCCGACTGACTCGCCGGGTGGATTTTTACACCTTTACAATGCTTTGAAGTTCAATAAAACCCGAAGAGTCAGATGGAATATCTATAGGGCTCCCGCACGGCTTGCAGTCAAAAGCTTATGGTTCAAGCGCAGATTCATGTGAAGCTCCGCCTGATGGCTTCGAAAGAAGTCAAAAAGACGTTACCTGGTCGCGTTCGTTACTCAGCGTCTGTTGTATCGCTTAGATCGGCGATCACCCATGTCCCGTCACCAGAAGATGACAGTGGATCCTGCTGAACACTGTCGTCCATGAACGAGGACCAGTCAAACCAACATTCTGGAATGGAAGAGTCGTCAAATGCAGTTTTTTTGGGATTTGGAGGGCGAGATTCACCTGCAAGCTTGTGATCAGGGACCGGACCGCCAAATTGCCATCTTTTTGACGGGACGATGGGAAATTGATGCGCGACTTGCCGCCGAGGGCCCCTCAATCGCTCAGGAACGATTTGGGATTGAGCCTCCCGCGGAAGCACTAAGGTGAGGCTTCCCCTCTTAATGTACACCACCTCACCCGTATCAGGCGGTGGTATAATTTTTCTTTTGCGATGGGCTGTCGTCGGTCGTGATTGTACCTTTTTTTCGTCGCCCGTAATTGCTATTACCTGTACTGTAGGAAGTCCGCTGGAAGGATCATCTTTGCTGAGAACGTTTGGCAGCTCCTGGGAAGAATTGCAATCGTTACAGACAATGAACGCACACATACCGACAAAACGTAAATTTTTCATACATTTGACGTAATTTGCTCCCCCCCCCACGCACATTCTACGAAACAACCCCCGCGAACTCAATCGGGGGGGCGTTAACGTTTTTATCCATCAACATGTTCTGAAATACACAGTGCCTTTATCGCGTCAAAATCCACCATATCTCCGCCTACTCGTTTAGTCGCATAGAACTCAACATATGGTTTCGCACTATACGGATCTCTTAAAACGCTAATCTCTCCGCGATCCACGATTTGGTACGCTCGAAGAAAATCACCAAACAAAATTTGCACATCATGCTTTTTGCTACTGTCCTCCTCCTTAGCCTTCAACAGGTCGTCCGAAACAACTATTGGGTGTCCAAGCAAGAATGACGGCGCGCTTCCAACAAGTGACGGTTGCCACAGAAAGCGTCCAGAGACATCAGCAATATGCTGAATTTCCGAAAAGGCGCCTCGAGACATAAACCATGTAGCGTTAGGCAGATACTCAGGTTTGACCGCACTTACCAGCTTCAGCAAATCGTCTCTTGTTACGCGGCTGGAGAAAACGCCCTCAATCTTTTCCCAAGAACCTTCCCCAACTGAAACAATGTCGTACTGCAGGATGCCATTTGGCTGATGAGTCCCATCTCCATGCAAAAACGCATAATTTTCAAGGGCGGCCACTTTTTGGGTAATCTTGGACACAATCCAGTCTTCAAGGGCGTCACCAACATCGTCCAAGATTTTCTGGCTTGCCTTTGGCTTGGCGTAAAGCTGATGGGTCATGATTTTTATTTTTACTAAATCGGGCACGCCACCGTCTGCAAGCTCATCGCTCAGCATCCAGCCAGCGTCAGTGACCCCTTTATCAACAAGCAGTTCAAGCGATTCGCTCTTTATGGTGTTGACCGTTGCCAAAGACCGCATTGGGCACAATTCCTTAAGACGTGCGCCAATGTTGCCCAGGATGCTTTGAGGGACTAAATAGCCTCCGCTGATTTCATCCCGGCTCAGCAGATGTCCCTTGGAACACAAGCTCCCACTGGCGATGTACTCTAAGAACGCCTTTTCTTCAGAATGCGGTTTCGCTGCGTAAATTTGGGAACGGGTTCCCGCCTGGCTCATATTTTGTTCATTCGTCATCGAATACTCCTTCGTTTTTTGAACTTTCGCAAAAGATTCTTCAAGACCAGTAATTACTTCATTCATTTGCTGCAAAAATGAATTGCTTGTAGCAGTTTGTTGTTCCGCGCTTTCAAACTGCGCGTTTAGAGACTTGTTAAAAAATTCATTCATAGAAAACCCTCCATCATTAACCCTTTGACACTCCAATCGGCCTTATCCATAGCCTTTTTAAGAGCTTTCAGCCGACTCATCAGATACAGCGTTTGGTCATACGCTTCTGTCCACTGTTTGCAAGACGTCACTTTGGCTAGTGGATTGGCCATAAACGTGACAAGCGACACCTCAAACAGATCAACCTGTTCTAAAATGCGCACATCCCCGCTTTTGTGAGATCGCTTAGGAACGAAGCCAATGGACAAGCCGTCGACAACGCCGCTTTTTAGAAGAGAATAGGCGTCTTTTCCCTTCTGTAAGTCCAGCAGTAAATGCCCTTTAACAAACAGGCCGTACTGATCCTCCACCATGTCATCCCACACGCCGACTGGCGACTTGGGGTCGTGCTGCCATAGCATTTTTGGAAAGCTGCCATTTTGCTTCCATGCGGTCAGCGACTCCGAAAAAGCGCCTGGGCTGACAATCTCACTTTGTAAGTCCACAGCGCCAAATACGCTGGCGTAGCCCTCAAATGTTCCCGCTTGATCAAGCGACTTTATATTCATTGGTGAACTAATAAATTCCATAAAACCCCCTTGTTGATACAATAAACCTATCGCCGATAACGCAATGTCGTTAGGCAAACGGAATCGGATGATAGAAGTTGATTTCTTGCGCAAACTTTTGAGCAGATGTCCGTTGCCACCTAAAGCACTGAAAACAAGACACGAATCCGCAAGTGTCTCGACCCGCAAGATTCCAGTATTTCTGGTGGAAAACCTGTTGAAAGGAGGATGCTGGCTGACGTCTGTGCCCGTTTAGCATTCCTTGCTTCTGTGTTGATTGTAGGTGGGGATTGGGAACACTTTCAACTTAAAAAAAATCCCACGCAATTTTAGCTATTTCGCATCATGTAGGATTTTCGGTTAAAAAAAACACGGCTTTTAAGGAACGAGTGCGTTCGTCGTAGTGCATGTCAGTTGAGATAGTTTGCTGAGACACTTTGCCCAAACATTGCTATAGTGCGCTAGGTCGTCATTGCCCGCACAAAAATGTTTAAATTAACGCCGTCGCAAATTGTTGCCGAACTGGATAGGTATATCGTTGGACAGTCCGATGCGAAGAAGGCTGTCGCCATTGCGCTGCGAAATCGCTGGAGAAGAATGCAGCTGAGTAGTCCCCTCCGAGAAGAAATTTTGCCCAAAAACATACTCATGGTCGGAACAACGGGAGTCGGGAAAACTGAAATTGCCAGGCGTTTGGCTCGGCTAGTAAAAGCCCCTTTCATCAAGGTTGAAGCGACTAAATTTACGGAAGTTGGCTACGTTGGACGCGACGTCGAACAAATTATTCGCGACTTGCTTGAAGTCGCAATAAAAATGATAAGCCAGCAAGCCAAGGAAAGCGTGGAGGAGACGGCCAAAGAGCGTACAGAGTCGCGCTTGTTGGATGCATTGACGGGCGTTGGTGCCAATTTTGAAACTCGAATGCGCTTTAAACAAAAGCTGCAAAATGGTGAACTCGACAACAGCGTTATCGATATTAAGGTCAACGATACGCCCATGCAGACGGTGGAGATTCCAGGAGTGCCGTCAATGGGGATGCTTAACATCAATGACTTGTTCTCTCAAGCGCTGGGAAAGGACAAGCAGGTTGTAAAAAACATCTCAATATCTGACGCCCGGCGAATAATCCTCCAAGAAGAAAGCGAAAAATTGATAGATCAAAACAAAGTGATTTCAGACGCAATTGAAGCGGTAGAGCAGAATGGAATCGTTTTTATAGACGAGATTGACAAGATTTGTTCCGCCAGAGAATGTGCGCGCGTGTCCAGTGTCAGCCAAGAAGGGGTCCAAAGGGATCTCTTGCCACTGATTGAGGGAACGAGCGTTTCAACGAAGTACGGCCAAATACAAACAGACCATATTCTGTTTATTGCTTCGGGCGCATTTCAAATTGTTTCGCCATCGGATCTTCTTCCCGAGCTGCAAGGACGGTTGCCAATTCGCGTGAATTTAAAGCCACTGACGAGGGATGATTTCGTAAAGATACTGACGGAGCCGGAAGCCAATTTAATATGCCAATCAACAGCCTTGCTTGCCGCCGAAGGGGTAACGCTGAATTTCCAGCCGGAAGCAATTGAACTCATCGCAGACATCACTGTGGAAATGAATGACAAAGTCGAAAACATTGGGGCACGTCGGCTGTACACCGTCATGGAAAACTTGCTAGAGGATATTAGTTTTTTTGCAGACGAAATACGTGGGGAAACAGTGGACATCACAGGAGACTTTGTGAGCACCAAGCTGGCAAAGCTAGCTGTTAGCCACGATCTGCATCGCTTTATTCTTTAGGCGAGTCCGCCGCCATTGGCTAAAAATCGTTTGCTGCCCGCTGTTCGTTCAGACCGGCGCACAAGTTTTGGCAAACTGCGTATCAGCATGGATGCGTCCAGCAAACGAAACTTAGTATTCAATAGGCAGACATCATCACAATTAAGCAAACTCAGTGTCAGAATCTGCATCTTCTATTTCTCGTTCCGCGACACCTTCTGCGATGACGGAATTTTGCCACAAAGCTGCACCACGTTGCGTTCCTTCAGGATAACAAGTAAACACACGAATGCTGTCACCTGCGGACGTGGTCTTCTTCAGAACCATTATTAACGCGAATAATGGATTAGCGGCTTGACGAATGCTGGATATATGGCAAAGTCTTTCTAAAGTTTAAGTCAAATCAGGAAAACCTCGCCATGTTTGAAGATATCACAGAACTCTT
>JAIRNK010000028.1 GCA_031258095.1 Holosporales bacterium | reverse complement strand
TCAGGCACGTCCGCATAAATGCTAGTTCAGAGCGTACGATGTCAGAATGTGCAAGGTAACGAGCAATAAGGCACACTACCCCCAGTGTTAATCGCTGGGGGGGCCGCACACAACTCTATACATATCCCATCTGACGCTTCGGGTTTATTGAGAGTTCAAAGCATTGTCAAACCAGGACTCTGCCTCCGTCACGTCAGTCGGGAACCCTGTAGTACGTTTTCGTACACTTCGACGGGCCACGTTGCGGCATTACCCCCGACGCTCCCTCACCCGTTTGCCTCGCCTTCATTCGCAATACGCGAGAGCCTTTCAGCAACAGGCGGAGTGAACTGAGTGTTAGGGAATAGCTGTTTAATGGTTTTGGTCATCCGTTCAAACAGCACGTCAGGAATGTCAACATCATATTCATTCATGAATGTCGCTAAAGCGACTTCCGGTGGTCCATCCTCGAGCGGGTGCCCTTCAATCGCGGCGAGAGCGCCTGGTGAAAAGGATCTGTCCATCACCGCATGAGCCACATAAATCACTGATAACAGTCGTCTCGTTCTGTCGTCATCTTGTACTGCCCAGGCATACAGCACCTGAATTAATCGCCTTAAGTCACACGAGTAGGGTCCAAGGCCACCTCGGGTGACCGTCCTATCAAACATTGCTTGCACATAAAACTTGGTTGTTCCAATCACAGCAGAGGATTGGAGCCGGGAATTCATCGTGAGGCCCATGAAACGGTCGAGAGCCGCTGACAACAATCGAGACATTGTGTCAGACGGTACTGCTCTCTCAATGAGTAGCCGCCAGGAATCTGAAGCTAGTCCTACGAGGAAAACATCGGCACCGGTCGCTGCCCATTTGGTACTATCTCCACTGTTGTTCGCAGTTCCACTGTTGATCAGATAAAGGCAGCAATTCGCAAGCGCAGCTGCGACGACTGGGTCCCGGAGCGCCGTAGGGTCGCACCTTTGCCATAACCGAAGGATAATCGCCCGGTTATCGGAGTCAGGCTTGACCGCGCATTTTGCTAAGCGCAGAAGCAACAATCCTATGCTGACCTTTTCTTCAACGTATTTTTCCCCTTCACTGGTCTTCGCCGCCGGTGTTAGCCTGTATATACTATTCTCGGGCAGCTGTGATTCTATCCCCGGGAATAATCTTATTAAGCTGACGACTATAATATCAGGTGTATCACCAAATATAGACAAGAACTGGACGAGCGCATGGTTCGAAGAGAAGCCCACTTCAGAAGCCACGCTCCGTCCCTCTGTGCGCATATTGGATTCCCATTTGTCCCGATCAAATCCGGCCACAATTTCAGCTGTTTCGGCGCTGGGCAGGTCATACTTAAACATGCCTCGGAGAAAATTCATCACGAGATGGCTCGCATAAATCGTCGTTAGAGGCCGTGAAGAGATCGCGTCTATTAACATCGCTAACACGTTGGACGGCACGTCGGCCATTCCTGTCAAAGCGCCTATAGCCTCAGTCAAGATTGAGTCCACCGTTGCGCCTTCTGAAGTGACATTAAGCATCTTACAAACTGACACGAGTTGCGCCACAACAGCGGGCTCGTGCGCAACAGCTTTGGCTAAGACCGCTAATAGAACAGGCCTGTGCCCTGCCACAAACGCTGCTAGCATAGCCTGCTCTGGCCCGTCCGACAGCGTGTCTAGTCGACGAAGGACGGCCGCCGCCGTGCCCCAAGACATATCTCCGCCATATGCTTCCAATACTTCAATCACGGCTAACAAATCGATCGCGCTTAATTCATCTACGTGAACTGCTATTGAATCTCCGACCAGTGTTGCTAGCGGAGCAAGCCCCGCTCCGCCATGGTAAGACCACATATCGTCGAGCTCTTCTCTGTAAAGGAAAGTTTGAATGCAAGCATTGGGGTCTCCGACTATTCGCAAATTGAGAACCGTCTGTGTCAATCTCCTCAACTGTTCGCCCCCATAATTTCCACTAATCAGAAGCCTCACTGCCTGCCCCACCGTAGCCGTCTTGTTTAAAATTCCATCCCGGAGAGTGTTCGCGTCAGTTGTCTTTCCGGGCAACCGTCTCGGCACCGGGACGGACGCGGGCGCTGGTTCTCGACTGGCCTCGCAATCTGGGCGAACCGCCCAAAGGCCTACGCCAACCAGCAATATGCTTAACAATGTTCTCATGGTCAGATTCTCCATACGTTGCGCACCGGGCACGCCCTAACAGGCACTTTTTTGCAAAGGCCAAACGCCCTATTGACCTATTATACGTAGGGAAAGGTTAATTTTGTGTCAACGCAATTTAGAAATGTCCTCTTTTTCAATTTAGAAATGTCCGCTTTTTTAGTAGAAAATGGAGACAGAATCCCTACCATTTTGATGTTCATTTCGGTGCAACTGTGCGAATCAAACTAAGCGAAAGGGATATGGAGCGGTTATACATTTTCCACCTGACTCTTCGGGTTTTATTGAAGTTCAACGCATTGTAAAACTATAAAAATCCACCCGGCGAGTCAGTCGGGATGGCTGTATAGGGGATATACTGCTTTTCCTCGAAATCCGCCTAAAAAGCGGGCATTAACGGATTTTTAACACTTTTCTCTGGGGCTGCCATCCACAAACCCCCACCCACCCTCATTCTGGGGCTGAGGTCAGCGCGCAAGCGGTTTTGCCCACTGCACACTTCAATGTTAAAAATACCCGGCAAATAGTTAACAAGTCAACCCATGAACACTTAAGGATTCCTTAATAATGGAAATATTTTTCCAATCACCACTCATAGCGTCAGCCCTTTTGCTCCAAAAGTAAGCGTTCGTCGTGCCTTTCGCAGGGTCTACAGGGCTCCCATGTGAAATGTTGGGATTACCACAGGGTTCCCGGCTGAACGGAGCTTCAGCTGGGATGTGTCACACTCGTTCGTCCTTACCGGCGCTTGGGTTTTGTTCCTTGCATTTCAAATGGGATGTATATACCTATCCCATCTGACTATTCCGGGTTTTATTGAGGGCTCAACGCATTGTAAAACTACAAAAATCCACCCGGCGAGTTAGTCGGGAACCCTATACGTTCGCCCTTGTTGGCAATCACATGAATTCCTGCATTAAATAACAACGCCGTTCTCATTCGCGAATTTCTGCAAAGTGTGTCGCACATCCGCAGAATTTTCATATTGCGTAACCTCTCGCACGCAAAATTCATATGGCTCTAGTCGAAAAGAACGCGTGTATGGATATAGCGTATTAATTGCCAGCGAATTAATCATATTCGCGACCCCCCAAACAGCGACCGGCGCGACAGAAAGGCGTCGGACCCCAAGCCCCAGCAGAGCCATCGCAGTAAGTGGGGTCGCCGCCATTTCTCCGCACACGTGAACAGGGACTCCAGCCTGCACAAATTGGTGAACGATGTTGCCCATAAAGTGTAGAAACGTCGGCGCTAAAACGTCGTGAGGGCGGCGATGGCGCGCATCCCAACGGTTTGTCGCAAAGAAAAAGTGAAAAAGGTCGTTTGTTCCAATCGAGACAAAATCCACAAGAGTGTGGAACCTGTTAATCTGAAATGCCAACGACGGAACTTCTATCATTACGCCAATTTTTATTTGGCTCATCAACGAAGGATGGTTTTTTGCTTCCTGCAACGCCTCCGACTCAATGATTTTCTGATACGCCTTTAGTTCAACAGCGTCGGATATCATCGGAATCATTATGTTTATTGTATCAAACGGCATATTGCTCTTGACTCTAGCACGAAGCAAGGCCTTGACTTGAGTCCGCAAAAATTGATGACGGTTCAACAAGGCTTTTCCCATCGGGGTTGGCAGCACCAGGTGGTTGGCATATTCCGCAATGTAGTGTCCTTGCCCCCATTGCTCATTCTTAATTTTGATTTCCTTTTGATCTTTTGCAAAAACTGGCGATTCTTTGTCGTCAGCCATATCAATTGTTCGAAAAATCACAGGCTTTTCGCCTGCTTTGTTGAATATTTTCTTATATTCTTCAACTTGCGCATAGAAATCGGCGGCAACATCTGGAAGCATAAACAATATTTCTGTTCGAAATAGGCCCACGCCGTTCACAATGGGGTGATGCACAAATTTTATGTCTGCGTCCAGGTTGGCGTTAATGTACAGCTCGATTTTTACGTGATCCTTCGTTACCGCCTGCATGGGCAGGTTGTCGGCCTTTCCCAGCGGCAAGACCGTTCGGCGATGAAAGTGCTCTAGTGTCGACGAAGTGGGACGGATATAAAGCGTTTCGCAATTAGCATCAAGCAGCAGCGGGACTGGGTTAGGATAAGTCTTTTGAGACAAGAAAATGCCACCAATCGTGGGGATTTGCAGTGAACGTGCAACAATTGCTGCGTGCGAATTAGGGCTAGCATCCTTCAATACAAGTCCGACAACATTTCTGTACCTATAGTGATGCAATAGATCCGCTGGGCTTATGTAGGAGGCGATGAGAATTATTGGTTTTCTATCTACGTTGCGCACAACCTTCTGCTCATCAACGTTTTGGATGAAATTACGCAGCTGGCGCAGCAAATACAGCATATCGTAAAGGCGAGTTTGCCAAAACGAATTGCTCCGCATTCGCTTCCTAAAATTTTGCGCCACCACTTCTGTCGCTTCGTATGCCGTCTTTCCCGACGTGACAATATCAAGCAGTTCTTTTTCAAATGTTGAATCTTGTGCCAGCAGCCTGTACACGTCGAACACTTCAAGCGATTCTTCGGTGAGCATGACGGCCACCTCGGACACAATTTCACTTGCGCTGTTTCTGAGCCTTTCTAGTCCTTGTTTGATTTTGTTCTGTTCCTCAGATACGTCGACAGGATTACTTGAAAATAGGTTTGATGTTGGAGGAATTTTAAAGAAAAGCGAGTCCCCGACCACCATACCAAAACTGAGAACAGTTCCCTTAATGGCGACCTCTCCATGCTGAGAATCACTCGCTGGCAGAGCATCCCCAACTGGCGGCTCGGATACCGGTATCGCTCCATTATCCTGTACGTCTAACGTATCCACACACACAGCTCAGCAAACACCTAGCCGCATTGTATGCATCTAAGCACGCCTTAACAAGTCACGAAATCTCGTAAATTAGCGTCGGCTAGATACGAACTATGTGTTTTCTGGCACACCTAGGGCGTCTGACGGGTCTGGGGATTCTGACGCCTCTGGCGAGTTCAATACATCGGCCTCATCAGCGAATGCGCCTATCCCAGATAGTGGGATGTTTGCCGAAAAGTCAGTAACTTCTTCCTCGCCATCACCGGCCGCAAACACTGGGCAGGCCCCTCCAGCCAACAATAACAACAGCAACAACTTCCTCATGCGTTCCCCTACAACTGCAACGCTTCCAACTAATACACATTTTAGCTACAAATAGTTAAAAAAGTGTTAATCGAAACTTACGTCGTCGGATTCCAACATCTGCGGCCCACCTTCGGAGCCGAAGCTTCTCAGCGATAGACTCATCCCAGCTGAAACTCTAGGTGCAAATTCTAGACGCCCGTGAGGACGAACAATGGTACAAACCCAACGTTTCAGCTGGGGCCCGTATAGACGATCCAACCTGCTGCATTGTCAAAATCGGTAACTAATTTAGCGTGATCCTGAAGCGTCGAAACGCAAAAACGGCAATTAGCGCTCCAGCCAGCAACGCTTCGACCATGTGCTCAATTACATATTTGATGTTCCCACCTTTTAGCAGCATGTTTCGCAGCAAAAATGTGTGGTGCGCCATTGGGTTCATCCGCGCCAAAGCACGAAGCCACGCTGGCATATTTTCTATGGAGAAGAATGAGCCAGACAGCATCATCAGTACGAATATCACAAAGAAGCAACACAGCATGGATTGCTGCTGATTTTTTACAAAAGTTGAAAGCAATATTCCGCAGAAAACAGCACACGTTACAAAGACAATGTTTTCAAGGATGAACAAAGGCAAGCTCCCGACAAATGGCAAATCAAAAAACACGCGCCCAGCCACCAAAATCACAAACGTATTTAACAGGCCGATCATGGCGAACGGGACCGTCTTCCCCAAGATAATGTGGCGGCGTTTTATTGGCGCGGAAATGATAGTCTCAAACGTGCCGCTCTCTTTTTCCTTCGCAATTGACGTGCACGTGGATATCATGACTAGCACCATTAAAATCATGGCCATCACACCAGGAACGGTAAATGTTGTTGTCTCAAGTGTAGGGTTAAACAACGTCCGAACCGCAAGTTTTAACGGTGGTTCAACCGATTTCGCGCAGGCTTTTTGCGTAATTCCCTGAATGAATCCATCTACTGCAACCGCGCGGATTACATTTGAGGCGTCTATTAAAAGCTGTAATGTCCCGTTTGCATTCCCATGACCACGCGTGACGCCCCCTTCTGGCGCAATGATGACAGCGTCTGCAAGACCACTTTGCACAAGATCTTCTGGACGCTTGCCAAACGTATCAACAGGAATAAATCGCCCAGACGCCAATGCGGCATTGTATATGTCGGCACAAACAACATCACTCGGAGAGAAATAGGCGCCAAGCCGGATGTTTACTACGTCATTCGTGAGCGCGTACCCAAACAACAAAATTTGCAGAACAGGCGCGAATAAAATCATAGCAGCCAGATGCGGATCCCTCAAAGTTTGGATCAGTTCTTTTTTTATAAAACCCAACAATTTCATCTTTCTAGCGTCCGCTTAAACTTCATTAGACACGCCGAAATAATCACTATTAAGTGAAACGTGAGCATGCTAAATGGATACAACAATGTTCGAAGAGTCGCCCCTTTAAGAAATTGATCCCTGGCTATCTGCACGTACCATCGCGCGGGGAAGACAGATGCAATTGATCTAAACACTTGAGGCATATGTTCCAACGGAAAAATAAACCCAGAAAACAGCATAGAAGGCATTAGCCCGACCACCATGGCAATTTGCACGGCGGCTTGTTGCGTCTTGACTGATGTGGAGATAAGTAATCCTAGGCCTAAATACGCGAACAGGAAGAGGAGCGTTCCCATTGCAAACACCAGATGGGAACCCACAAAGGGAACGCCGTACAAAAATCTTGCGACAAAATACACAACCAACACGGAAAACAGCCCCAGACCGGCATACGGCAATATTTTACCGCTGATTATTTCAATCGGGCAAATTGGGGTCGACAACAACAATTCCATCGATCCATTTTCCCACTCTCGTGACACGGTGAGAGCAGTTAGTAAGATTGATAAAATTGCCATAATAACGGCGGTTAATCCGGGGACAACAAACCACTGCGAACTTAATTCCGGGTTGAATAAAAAGCGACTTACAACTTTAACAGGAGGGCGTATCGCCGGCGTTTCAAGAATTTCTTCCGTCGCGTGCTCTTGTATCGCCCCTAAATACCCGCTGATTGCACCAATAGCCGAGTTGTCTGTTCCGTCTAGTAAAATTTGGATTTTACCTTGCCCGCCGCCTAATACATCACGTTCAAATGTCGAAGGGATTATGACTAAAGCTTTTGCTTTTTCAGTTTCTAAGCGTTCGCATCCTAAGGAAACGCTGTCCGACCTAAATAGTTTGAAATAGCCAGAGCTTCCCATCAAATTTAAGAATGTTCTGGAGGCTGGTGTATTGCTTTGATCTACGTAGGTTGTTGCTATGTTTTGGACATTAAATTCAACCGCACTGCCAAACATCAGCACCATAATAACCGGCATAACCAGCGCAATCAGCAACGAAAACGGATCACGAGATATGTGGTACACCTCCTTGCGAAAGATTGCGACGATGCGCCGCACAACCGTGCCCCTCATTCCGCTCGGTTGGCCCCCACGTCGCGTGGCGTCCACATCCCCGTCTAGTTCCGCCGCCACAGCCAGATCTATGTTATCCTTCCTGGCCACTGTTCCGCCTCACATGAATAAGTTACATAAATTTATAACGCGCGCGAACCATTTCAGGCGTTTCTTCTTCTGCGACATCTTTCACAGGCTCAGTGCTTGTCGACACCCCTCGCTTATCCAGAAAGATGACGTCGTTTTCAGGCAGCTCTTTTACAAAACGAGAGGGCGTCGCCATCTGCCACCCAGAAGCGTTGGTCTTTCGGTGAGAGCAATAGCTGATGAATATCAAACGTTTTGCCCGAGTGAGTCCCACGTACGCAAGACGCCGCTCTTCTTCGAGCCCGGACATTCCGTTGTCAACGAGTGTGCGCTGATTAGGAAACAGGTTTTCTTCCCATCCGACCAAAAACACCGTTTCAAACTCGAGCCCTTTTGCGCCGTGAATGGTCATTATGCTCACTGAATTCGGCGCATCTGGGTCAATCCGCTCAGACATCAAGCTTACGTGGTCCACAAAATCTTTTAACGACTCGAACTCCGCAATTGCATTAACAAGCTCCTTTAAGTTATCCAGGCGAGCCAGTGCGTCAGAAGATTTCTCTTGCTTCCACATCGCGATATAACCAGATTCTTCAAGTAATGTTTTTACGACGATTGCGGGAGGCGTGTTATCTAACAGTGATCTCGCGTTCGAGATTACGGAGAAAAAAGCATTAATGGCTTGCGATGCTTTGCCACGAACCCTCGACGCATAAACCTGCGCAGCCGCCGACACAGGCATGCCCTCCGATTGCGCGATCGCGTGCGCTTTTTGCAATGTTGCCTCTCCAATGCTCCGCTTTGGGCAGTTTATAATTCGTTCGAATGCGAGGCTGTCGTTGTTATCAATTAGAAAACGGACATATGCGATTGCATCCTTGATCTCTTGGCGTTCATAAAAACGCAAACCACCAATGACCTGGTACGGAATGCTTTGACGGAGGAAGCGCTCCTCAAACTCCCTCGTCTGAAAGCTTGCACGAACAAGTACAGCGACATTCCCCAGATTGACCCCATCTGCTTTCAATTTTTCAATTTCGTTGCTGACAAAGCGCGCCTCATCTTCACTGTTCCACGCGTGCTTAACGCGAATGAGCTCGCCTTCAGAATCGGATGTCCAGAGTTCTTTCCCTAAGCGCTTCACGTTGTTCCGTATCAACGCACTGGCCGCCGACAATATGTGACCAGACGACCGATAGTTGCGTTCTAGCCTAATGACCTTTGCCCCTTCGAATTCGCTTTCAAATCGCAAGATGTTTCCAACCTCAGCGCCACGCCAGCTATATATAGACTGATCGTCATCACCCACGCAGCATATGTTTTTATGTGTAGACGCCAACGCCTTTAGCCACAAATATTGAGACGTGTTCGTGTCCTGATATTCGTCAACCATGATGTAACGAAGACTATCCTGGTAAAATTTGAGCACGTCTGGATGGTCATCGAATAACTTGATGCAATACAACAACAAGTCTCCAAAATCCAACGCACGCAATGTCTTCAGGCGCTCCTGGTACTCTTTATATATGCGCCGAGACATGGTCTCAATCGGCCCCATTGCTAAGCCGAGCCTCCATGGAAACAACCCGCGGTCTTTCCAGCGTCGAATATGGTTCATAATTACTTTGGTTTGAAACTGCTTTTCGTCAAGTTCCAACACGGTTACGATGCCCTTGATTACTCGGTGTTGGTCGTCGTCGTCCAGAATAGAAAAGTTTGGATCAATGCCAACGTGCTCGCCATGTTGCCTTAGTATACGCATGGCCATCGCATGAATTGTTCCGACCCACATGTCACCGGACAAGCCTGGAACAAGTTCACCGATCCGCTGTTTCATTTCAAATGCAGCCTTGTTTGTAAACGTTACTGCAAGTATTTCGTTCGCGGCAGCAATGTTTTGCGAGATTATGTACGCGACTCGCGATGTAAGGACTCGAGTCTTCCCAGTTCCCGCACCTGCTAAAACAAGCAACGGGCCCGAAGTTGTCTCCACGGCGTCCCTTTGTTCGGGATTCAGAGTAGCTAAAAAATCTCTCTGATCTGGTACGACTCGCAACGCTCCAAAGTTCGGCATATCCGAATCCTCCCAATTATGCGTCTTTTTTTTCTTTCAGGCCGAAGTTTTGAAAGCGCTTTCCAAACTTACTAAGCTGCCCACCGCTATCTATCAACTTTTTCCCCCCTCCAATCCATGCTGGGTGAGACTTCGGGTCAATGTCCAGGTGGATGGTGTCTCCTTCCTTACCCCACGTGCTCCGTGTCTCGAATTCGGTTCCGTCTGTCATGACGACTTTTATCTTGTGTAAGTTGGGGTGAATTCCCTCCTTCATCTCTTGTGTCCTCCTGCCCTGGTATAACCGTCTTAGAGTATACAGTATTTGCCACATAGGCAACAGTTTGAAAAAAGGTTATATTCTTCTAGAATTGCTGTAGAATGTGAGCGGAGTTTCTTGCGAAGTCTGGCACGGTTAGCATACGTTGCATTTTGCAATTAGGGGGGATGAGCGAAGTTTCATGCGTAAAAAAGCCAAGAACGTCCAGACAAACACTGCTAAGGGTAAACTGCTAACAGCGCTAGGATTTGCCCTTGTCGGACTGTGCGCGTGCCAACAGGCAAATTGCTTGCAGTTTAGTGCAGTTGCATTGAAAAAGATCACTGTAATATCGAAAGAGTCGAATGAGGCAGTGATTGCAGTGCGAGTTGTTTTTCCCAAAACGGCTGAGCTGTACGAAAAACTTCGGACCATGAGCTCGGCCGCGTATTTCGAGCAACATGACGCTCTGGCAAACACCTACCCCGGCGATTTTGAATTCGTAGACATACCTGCCGTCCCTGGGCAGCAAACTTCTGTTAAGGTAAAATTGAACGATTTTAGAGCAATGGCCGCAATCGTATTCGTTAGATATGACTCAAAAGGCGATCACAGACGAGAGATTGATGGTAGGTCAAAAAAAGCAACTATTACGGTCAACAGCAATTCGTTTGAGCTAGCTTGAAGCTGGTGTGGATGCGCAGGAACCGGTTAATAAATAAAACGGCTAGGAGGGGAATTTAGGTAGGTACGGCGTTTTTTCGGAAACGAATCCCCCGAACGAAGGCGAAAAGGGCTGTTGTGCGCGCGTGGGGTCATTGTGGCGCGAGTGTTTTTTTTAGAGATTCGAACAGTGGTTCGTTGCTTGCTACGACGCCGTTACCAAAGTGTGATGCGCTGCCGCCGGCCTCGCGCACGAGGCTCATTCCGGCCGCAATGTCCCACAGCGGCGAGTTTTCAGAAAGGAACGCGTCTAGTCGTCCCGCCGCCACGAACGCAAGATCAAGCGAGGTCGCGCCAAAATGACGGATTGCAGCAACTTGTGTGGCGATTTTTGCAAGCTGCGGTGCGCCATTATCTGAGCGAACCAAATCTGAAGCCGCGCCCCCACCGACTAATGCCGAATCCAGCGTTCGGCGACCAGAGACGCGGATCCGTTGATTATTGAGAAAAGCCCCCTTCCCTTTTTCACCCCAAAACAATTCCGACGTAACCGGGTTGTACACAACGCCCGCAAGAACCTCCCCACGCTGTTCAATTGCAACAGACACTGCGAAATGCGATATTCCGTGCAAAAAATTAATAGCGCCATTAAGAGGGTTTACGATCCACCGAAATCCACCATTCTGATCGAACCGAGAGCGTGGCTGCGAGGCCAATATTTCCCCGCGTTCCTCGGTCAAAAGGTCGAAATCAGGTCGCGCCGCAGACAATTCTTCGAGCAAGACATGTCCTGAACGCTTGATTGCTGTCGACACAAACGTCCCAAGGCTCTTTGGTGAAGACTGAAGTTTCTCGAGTTCCCCAAAATCGCGCACCAAACCGCACGCAGCCTTTTGAACAGCTAAAATCGCAACATTAACAGCGGCAGACGACCGATTCGAAATGCTCAGCATGATTGATTATTCTTTTGCCCGCTCTACGTAAGTCCCGTCTGATGTGTTCACAACAACACGCATTCCGGAATCAATGTGCTGCGGCACCATAATCCGAACGCCGTTGTCCAACACCGCCGGTTTATACGAGGAACTCGCGGTTTGCCCTTTGACGACAGGGTCCGCTTGCTCAATTGTTGCAATAATTGTCGCCGGCAATTCTGCGCTGAGGAAATTCCCCTCATGCGACATAAGTTTTACAATCATCCCGTCCTGCAGAAACACAGCAGAACTGCCAAGAATCTCCTTATCTACGTAGACCTGGTCAAACGTGTCCTGGTCCATAAAGACAAACGAGTCGCCCTCTGTGTATAAATATTGGTAGTGTTTTTCATCCAAATATATGCGCTCGATTTCCCCAGCCGAACGAAAGCGCTCATTAAGCTTTGTTCCATCAAGAACGCCTTTGAGCTCTGCCTGGATGTACGCGCCCCCTTTCCCTGGCTGGACGTGCACCATTTTCACCACAACCCACAACCGCCCTTGGTGCTCAATGACGTTGCCGACTCTCATTTCATTTACGCCAATCTTCATATGACCGCCTTCTGCAATTGGGATAGCGGAAGAGGGACTTGAACCCCCGACACGCGGATTATGATTCCGCTGCTCTAACCAACTGAGCTACTCCGCCGACGAAACACCTTAATATACTGGCGTGGCGTAGACCGTGTCAACTCAGGCGGAATATTTTGAATACAAGCAATTAATCCTCAGTTATTCCTTTTTCTTAAACGAACCGCCCTCTTATGCTCAGCCAAAGTCTCAGTAAACACGTGTCCTCCTGCGTCATTGGCGACGAAATACATGTATTTGCTCGGGGTTGCAGCCGCAACTTTTTGCAATGTGTCGATTCCAGGGCAGCAGATCGCCGTTGGCGGAAGCCCTCGGTGAACATACGTATTGTATAGTGATGGGTTTTTGCAATCCTGACGTGTCAGTGGACGCGGGTAGGAAACCACTCCCCCAAAAACGGCGTAGGCCACCGTTGGGTCCGCTTGTAGCCTCATTTTACATTGCAATCGGGCTAAAAAAACGCCGGCAATTTCTTGTTTTTCTTCAGAAATCTTTGCTTCTTTTTCAACAATTGACGCCAGAATCAATACCTCTTCGGAGCTGAGCATCCTTGATGTTATCCTCGCCAAGGATTGATTCATGCGCTCACTGAGCTGATTAAGTACATTTTGTCGCAGTGTTCCCTTTGAAAAATAATATGTCCCCGGCAACGCGTGCCCTTCTGCAGGAAAAGTGCTGATCGTACCAGATAAACATGGATTTGCTTGCAGAATTTCTCCGATACGAGAAACCGTAACACCTTCGGGAATTGTTACTTTGTGTACAATAACCTCACCGCGGGCAAGTACGCGCACCACGTCACTAACATTTGCATTCCTCGATAAGGCGTACTCTCCTGCTTTTAAATTTAAATATTCACCTGTGAAAACGGCACGGCTTATAAAGTTAAGCCTATTTTTAATAATCCCGTTGTTCTGGAGGATCTGTGCAATTTTCAGTAATGACGACTTTGCTGGAATTGTAAGGATTATGACGTTAGACGAAACCGTTCCTGCAGCAGAGCTGGCGCAACAGTGCGGACAAAATCGACTTGCAGCCGACAAATTCGTGCACGAAATAATTGTTAGCACACACAAGCAAATGCGCATGAAGCGTTGCCTCCTCACATACCCTTTGCCTTTTCCAGCACTGAATCAATGTTCCCTGCCATGAAAAACGCTTGCTCTGGAATATGATCAAACGTGCCCTTACATATTTCTTTGAACCCCTCAACGGTATCTTTCAAATCGACAAACGCCCCAGGAATCCCGCTAAACGTTTTTGCAGTCTCGAACGGCTGTGACAAAAACCGCTGAATTCTCCGCGCCCTGGCAATCACGCACTTATCCTCGTCCGAAAGTTCGTCCATGCCCAAGATCGCAATGATATCCTGCAGATCTTTGTATGTTTGCAACAATCGCTGAACCTCGCGTGCTGTATCATAATGTTCTTGCCCAACGACGCGCGCCTCCAATATTCTTGAGTTCGATCCTAACGGGTCGACCGCCGGAAAAATCCCAAGCGCCGCAATTTGCCGATCGAGCACTGTCGTCGCATCCAAATGCGTAAAGGATGCAGCCGTTGCCGGATCTGTAATGTCGTCGGCTGGGACGTATACGGCTTGAATGCTGGTAATTGATCCCTTAGACGTTGTCGTAATGCGCTCTTGAAGGGTTCCCATTTCGTATGTCAACGTCGGCTGGTAACCAACGGCAGACGGCGTACGCCCAAGAAGCGCAGAAACCTCGGCTCCAGCTTGCGTGAATCGGAAGATGTTGTCGACAAAGAACAACACATTTCTGTGCTCAACATCGCGAAAATATTCAGCAATTGTTAGCCCCGTAAACGCGACCCTTGCACGAGCTCCAGGTGGCTCGTTCATTTGCCCATATACAAGAGCGGCTTTTGACCCCTTCACGTTCTTTGTGTTAACGCCAGAAGCAATCATCTCGTTATATAAATCGTTGCCCTCCCTAGTCCGCTCTCCAACGCCAGCGAACACGGAATATCCGCCATGCTTGCGCACGACATTGTTAATCAACTCCATCATCAATACTGTTTTTCCGACGCCGGCACCGCCAAACAACCCGATCTTGCCACCTCGCGGATAGGGCGTCAGCAAATCGATTACTTTTATTCCAGTTGTGAGAATTTCATCTGAAGGAGATTGTTCTGTAAATGGTGGGGCGTCTCTGTGAATTGGCATAATGTCAACCGCGTCAACCGCGCCGCGCCCATCGATTGGTTGCCCAACAACGTTGATTATACGTCCGAGAGTTCCTGGACCGACAGGGACAGAAATTGGGTGTCCAATGTCGTATACCGCGTCACCACGTTTCAATCCATCCGTCTGATCCATGGCAATCGTCCGAACTGTGTTCTCTCCCATGTGCTGAGACACTTCGAGTATTATGTCCTTGGTCCCTCCGTCCGGATTTTTAATTTTTAGCGCATTAAGAATCGGTGGAAGAGCTCCATCTTCAAAATAAACATCGACAACTGCACCGATTATTTGCGAAATCACGCCCTGGGGCAGCTCAGATTCACGTATAGATTGATTTGCCATTTGCGTTCTGCCGTTTTTTCACCTGGTCTAATAGTATAAGAAAATCACACGACTCAACATACGAAATGTGAGGCTACAGACTAGGTCACAAAAGCGGCTGTATACATCCCACCTGACTCTTCGGGTTCTATTGAAGTTTAAAGCACTGTCAAACTATAAAAATCCACCCGGCGAGTCAGTCGGGAGGGCTATATACTCATCCCAGCTGAAACTCAGTCCGGAAAATCCAGAAGCCAGTGAGGATGAACGACTGTCAAATCCCAACGTTTCAGCTGGGACCCGTATATAGGGGATATACTGCTTTTTGTCGAAATCCGCCTAAAAAGCGGACATTAACGAATTTAGCATTTCAACTCGCCTTCGTTAGCATTCAACAGGGCCTATAAGGTTTAGGCTCCGTTCGCCCGTCTGAGTTATTATTGCCTGGAGCATTCAATTTCTCCTTGGCGGACGTATTCAATTATACGTACAAGATCTTCGCCTTGAACTCCTGCAGCGTTGTTATCTGAATACATGCCTAGGAAGGTTTTGTCTTCGCCCCCCTTCAAAATTAACGAACCGCTAAAACCACCACCAGCGCTGCCTAAATCATACAGGCATGAATGAGGGTCTAATGTTGGTTGTACCATTTTTTTTGTCCCCCACCCCAGGAGTCTTAAGAACTGTTGTCTCTTGTCTAACAGGCCGAGCCTCGCTGCTTCATATACAGTCCCGAAGCAGCCAGCGTCCAGCGTCCCGCCAGCACGACTGCCGACCGCTCCGTATCCAATCAGGCGAACGTCGCAGTAGTCAAGCTCCGATTCATCACTGAAGACAAGTCTATTGCATTGGTACATCTTTCCTTCCACCTCTGTAGGAATGATTTTCCAGTCGAACGTTGCTGGCTTGCCGGTGTTATCAGGTGTAATTCTTTCTCCACTAAGACCTGATCCCTCTGGGTAGATAGACCGCTCCGTTATCAACATAGCAACATCTCTATCGTTCCATACGTATACGCGTATGACCTTATTTTGTTGGCTATGTTGTTCTAGCGAATTAACCAGCGGAACCAGCTCAGCGTGCGGTTCAAACTCTGGTGTTACACTCAAATAAATATTTCCAGGTTCTCCCCCAAGATAAAACGCCATATTTGGGCCACCCCCCGTAAAGAAACCCGGCGAAGTCCAGCGGGAGAATTGACCATTTGGCTCAACGCAATGCCCGGCTGTAAGAATAACACGTCCATCTAGATCAGGGATACCTATATATACCGATGTTCCTGTTAAAATATGCGGGACCCATGCCCCGTATTTGGGCACTGTTAACGCATTTACGCGAACGACATTCATGGGTAAGCCACCCAAACTAGGGTTCGGGCTCCACACCAGATCTACTAGTCTCTCGTCATACAATGGAACAATTCCAGCGATATCTAGTTGGGTTGTTATGATTGCTCTGTCGGCTTCATTCCCTGTCCGCCATCGCTGCAGCAGGGCTATTGCTAAGTCGATGTTATACGCTATTTGTTTCCTTCGGACTTCCGGTGGAGCGTCATTATTTAGCTCGATAAAGGTTTGCTCCGAAGCAGGCAGATGTGGTAGAATTAGCGGCGCATCAGTCGCTGCAGCATAGTTCATGCAGCTGCTGATTAACGCAAAGCTGAATCTGAAAATTGTGTATCTCATGATGATCCTCTTTAGTTAAGGTGAGATGACGTATAACCAAACAACATTCGATCATAATCTATTGTCATCGATATGGCCAGAACTTTTTCATTACAAAAATAGCTCTTTTTGCAACCGACTGATGTGCTGGCGGATGACCTTTTCTGTTTTCGGCTTAACGTTTACTTCCGTTTCAAACGCATGCAAGAGCTCAGTCGCCCGAATGATCACGTTTTTCGGCAGCCCAGCTAGCTGTGCGACGTGTATTCCGTAGGACTTCTGTGCACAACCATCCACGATTTTGTGCTGAAATACGATCTTGTTTTCCCACTCGTGCGTCGCCGCGGTCACTGGAACGACGCCAGAAAAAGCGTCAGATAATTTTGTTAGTTCGTGATAGTGCGTCGCGAAAAGGGTGCGACACTGGACAGTAAGATATAGGTGTTCGCTGACGGCCCACGCAATCGACAGGCCATCGTACGTCGCCGTCCCGCGTCCAATTTCGTCTAAGATTACCAAGGATCTGTTTGTTGCCTGGTGAAGGATCACCGCGGTTTCAATCATTTCGACCATAAAAGTGGAGCGCCCTGACGCTAAGTCGTCGGAGGCCCCGATCCGGCTGAAAATCTTGTCCACAATGCCAATGAGCGCGCGCTCGGCGGGCACGAACAGCCCCATCTGCGCCATGATGACAATCAACGCGTTTTGGCGCAAATATGTGCTTTTTCCGGCCATGTTTGGCCCTGTGACTAGCAGAAATCGCCTGACATCAAAATTTAAATTGCAATCGTTTGGCGCAAAATATTCCTCTTTATTCTTAAACGACTGCTCCACAACCGGATGACGCCCTGCAACAATGCACAGTTCCGGCTTTGCCGAGAATTGCGGGCGCACATATTTGTTTGTAATTGCAAGATCAGCAGCCCCTGTCACCACATCAACATACGCAAGCTCCTTTGATAGGGCAGCAAGGTGCTCCCTCATAGCGAGTATTTTCGCCACAAAATCTTCAAATATCTCAATTTCTTTGTTGATGTACGACGTTTCGGCTTGGTCAATGCGCTTTTCAACGTCCATCAATTCGCTTGTGGTGTAACGAGTACAGTTCGTGAGGGTTTGCCTATGAATGAAGTCGAATGGAACCTTTTGAATTTGCGACGCACTAATTTCTATGTATATTCCCCAGACGTTATTGCGCCGAATCTTCAAATTGTGAATGCCCGTTTGCTGAACATATTGGCTTTGCAACTGTTGAAGATTATCCGATACGTGACTTCGCAAATCTCTAAACTCATCCAATTGGCTGTTAAACCCTTCAGCAATGAACCCTCCGTCTCTAACTTGCGTTGGCAGTTCTTCTTTGAAAGCTACGCTCAGTTCCTTCAATAAATTGTCAAAATTTGCGACAGCCTGAAAAAATCCGCGAGTATTGTCGTCGCTGTCAGTCGCACACAACAGCTTGATTGCCTGGTATCGTTCCAAAGCCGACCGAAGTGCCCCAATATCTCTCGGACTTGTCCTGCTTAAAGCGAGCCTAGATAACACGCGCTCTATATCGGGCAGTCCGCGAAGGTGCTCTTTTATGTGCTGGCGTAAGCGGGCGTTTCCGACGAAATATTCAATATCGTCGAGGCGTGCTTCAATTTTGTGAATATCCAACAGCGGCGCAGCAAGCCACGCATGCAGCAATCGGCGCCCAGCAGCAGTTTCGGTATTGTTTATAACGGCAAACAACGAGTTGCTTTTTTCGCCAGAAACAGACGACGTGAGCTCTAAATTGCGTCGCGTTGCCATATCGATAGATAAGAATTCGTTTGAATGAATTAGCCTTGGCGCAGCTAGCGATATATTCCTGCAGCATTGTGTTGACATTACGTAATCAATTAACACGCCGGCGGCTTGTAATGCATGAGGTGGAATATCGCCAAAAATATCCAGCGTTTGCACGTTGTAAACAGAAGTCAGCAAATGTGTTGCATTTAGCGTTTTATACTTAGCATTTGGAAGGACAGTTAATTTCTTTTTCCATGGTTCCAGAACGTCCTGAAACTTTGAAAAGATTTCGTCAGATAAAATAATTTCAGAGGGGGCCCAACGAGCGAGAACATCATCAATTTCGTTTGTTGTAGCCTCTTCTAGACCGAAATACCCCGTCGAAATGTCTGCGACAGCCAGCGCTATGTTTTTTCCTGCTAAATATATGGCAACAATATAGTTGTTGTCCCCAGACAGCATGCCCTCTTCAGTCAGGGTTCCACCGGTAACAATGCGTGTTACGCTTCTGGCAAGCGGCCCCTTGGCTCCACGCATTTTTGCTTCTTCGGGCGTTTCAATTTGGTCGCACACAACGACGCGGTAGCCCTTTTGGATCAATTTCGCCAAGTACAGTTCGTACGCATGCACAGGAACGCCGCACATTGGGACATCAATCCCACCCTGCTTGCCACGCGTGGTCAACGCAATATCGAGCTCGCGCGAGGCTGTGACGGCGTCATCAAAAAAAAGTTCGAAAAAGTCTCCCAAACGGTAAAAAAGTAGGCTATCAGGGTACTCCTTCTTTATCGCAACGTACTGTTGCATGGTGGGGCTAAGAGATTGTTTTTCCATGTGACTTCAGCAAAAGGGCTAGTTTTTCAATGCCCGCATGTAGGTTTCAACGAGCTCTTCTTCCTCTAAAACGTCTTCATATTTCATCCTGCGAATTTTTAGCACTTTTCGCATGATCTTGGGGTCAAAGCCCGAAGCCTTTGCTTCTGCGTACAAATCGCGGATATAGCCGCAGACCGTTGCTTTCTCTTCTTCGAGCTTCTCAATGCGCTGTACGAAGGATTTTAGTTCGTCAGGTGAAATACCACTAATGTCAGGACTTGCTTTATTGGCTGAGTCTTCCATGTACGTTGCTCTGTTCTGTTTTCATTTGCGTTGATTATAACTGACCGATTGCTTCGTGCACTATGAAAAAGGTCCATTAAACAGACAATAAAGGAACTGTACCGACAACGAACGCTATTCGTATTAATACTACATTAAGGATCTTTCCGTAATATACAAATACAGAGTAATAGTTAGGGATATAATATGAAGATTCTTAATGTGATGAAGTTTAGTGCGCTCAGCGCGGTATTGTTGAGCGCGGGACATGCTACTCAGGAGCTCAGTAGATGGGGCGCGCATCTAGGTCCAACATTTCAAGCGGGTATAATCCAGAACCAGACGGACATAAACAGAAGAGCGATTGGTGGCCGATTTATTTCGGACTTTTTTGAGTATCCACTCGCTTTTCAGAGTGGTGTCACAGCCCTAAACAATATCATCCAGCGTTTTAACAGTCACTACGTGCTACGCAATGGAAACATCACTACCACTGCAAAAGCCGCAGCAGCTGAACTTCCCGGGAGCTTGGAAACGATCATCAACGAAATTTCGTTCGCGGAGGGCGTCAGTCAATTGTTTGACGACATGCACAGATTTCTGGATCCAACTATAGACGACGCCTCGCGGCAAACGTTATATGCAAAAATATATCGGGCTTCGTTCAATCCAGCAGACGGAGTTGACGGAGAGGAGCGTCCAATAGTTATTCTGGGGGACTTTCAAAGTCTTCTGAACGACATGAATCCGGCACTGACAACCTTAAGAGAGGCTACGATTGCAGAGATTGAGGCACCTGATTTAACGCCAGATGACATCGCTGTATTAGAGCATGATCTCGATAATGTTAGAACAGCGGCAGATTCCGTGGCTGAAATTTTGGTGCGTGCAATTGATGGTCTAGATAGATTAAGCGCCACTCTGGAGGAAACAACCAGCACACCATTATTCACAATTGGTGATGGAGATCAGGCTGTAGGATATAAATCAACCCTAACAGACCAGTCCATAGTCGATATTCTTAACAGAAACGACATAACGCAGGAAAACTTAATTAGGATTATTCTTGCGAAAGTATCTGATCTGCACCGGTTCTTGTAAAATACGTATTGATCCACTCAACTGTGTTGCAACGTTGCAGCACAGTTGGGGTTGCAAGCCAGTCAGCACAGCCATTTATTAGTCAGAACTTAATACAAAACCGGCAATTATGCAGAAAACAAGGCGGCGTTGCGGCAGGTAGGGCTCCCGACTGACTCGCAGGGTGGATTTTGTCGTTTTACAAGGCTTTGAACTTCAATAAAACCCGAAGAGTCAGATGGGATATGTATATAAAACTACAGCAGATCAGATAAGTTCGATTCGCAGCCCGTCGCTATCCTCCGTTAGGGTGACTTGGCACGCTAGCCTGATGTCGTCATCGGACTGCAACGCATCCAAAATGCTTAGCTCGTGATCTTTCGCAGGGGCAACAGAGTCCTCGTTTAGGATTCTTACACGGCAACTTCCGCAAATGCCCGCCCCCCCGCAAACGGCCGCTATTGGAATATCATTTTTTTCCATCACGGTTAACAGCGACTCTTCGGCTTTTGCCTCTACAATTTTTTCGGATTTGTCCTTCAATATAAACGTGATTTTCACAGGGGTCCTCTCGAATTAGTGAAACAGTCATGAATTGCTACAGCATATCCTATCTGAGAGATGAAAACACCTAAGCACATTTTTCAACGTGTTCCGCTATCGTCTTGCTCAGCGCTCAACCGCGCTAACGAGCATGCACTCAATTACATCTAAGTAAGACCACCCGATATGTCTGGCTATATCAGGAACGATCGAGCACGGCGTCATCCCTGGCTGAGTGTTTAGCTCCAGCAAACACGGACTCAACGCCCCCTTAAAGTCCTTTAGCATAAAATCCAGTCGCGTCATCCCCTTGCAACCAATCGAGTGATATGCTCGCTCCGCCAACTCTTGAACGCGCGCGTATACATCGTCAGGCACAGCTGCCGGCATAATATGGTCCGCCTCTCCAACTGTGTATTTAGCGCTATAATCAAAAAACTCCCGATGGGGACGGATCTCAATTGTTCCAAGCGCAACGCCGTCAAATACAGCGGTTTGAAGCTCCTTGCCGCAAATGTATTCTTCAACTAGCGCAAATTTCCCGTAATTCCAGGCAGAAAGCGCACGAATCAAATCCTCATCTGACTTAACAATAGACACGCCCAAGCTCGAGCCTTCGCTCCGAGGCTTTATCACAAACGGCATCTGTATCGGTGGATTTTGGCTTAGCTGTTCGACCGGACAAAGCGCCCATTTTGGAACGGGAATGCCCGCTTGGGCAAAGATCACGCGAGAAGACACTTTATCCATTGCAATGGCGGACGCTGTCACTCCAGAATGAGTGTATGGAATGCGCAGCATTTCCAAAACGCCCTGTATCACGCCATCTTCCCCGCCGACACCATGCAGGGCGTTTAATATTACATCTGGTTCAAAGTTCACAAGATCCTGAATCAGTGTAAGAACGTTGTCGCCCACATCGAAAACCGCAACATCTTGGTATTTGCTAGAAGCAACTAGCGCCTCATGCATGCCACGCGCAGAACTAATCGAAACCTCGCGCTCGCCAGATGTGCCACCAGAAAGGATTGCGATTCTTCCAATTTTGACATTTTTATCGTTAGCCACCTGACATCCTTATGTATTCCTACGTATTCTTAGTTGATTCAGATTTATCACCAACAATCTTAATTTCCCACTCGAGGAGAACGCCCGTTGACTCAAATACACGTTTGCGGACCTCATCTCCCAAAGCCTCAATATCACCGGGAGTTGCTGTCCCCATGTTGAGAAGGAAATTCGCGTGCTTGTTAGACACCATAGCCCCTCCACGAGTCAGACCACGACACCCTGCAATATCAATCAACTCCCACGCGCGACGTCCATCACTCGACTTCGGTGGCGGGTTTTTAAAAGCCGATCCCGCAGTACCAACATTTTTTCCGAAATTCGTCCGCGCCGCACGTTCGCACAGCACCTGAGCGTGCTGCATCGCAACTTTGTCTTGTGTGCTTGGACGTAGATTGAAACAGACTTGCGTTACGAGCTGTCCCGCTTTAATTCCACCATCCCGGTACGTCATATTTAAGTCCTGACGATATATGCGCGTGATTGCGCCAGTTTCGTCCATGACCTCGACCCAAGCAAGAATATCCGCAACCTCAACGCCGTGCGCCCCAGCGTTCATGACAACTGCGCCGCCAACGGTCCCAGGAATGCCTATCAAAAATTCCATTCCAGAGTAACCCGCGCTTGCAACCATCTTACACGCATCCACATTCCGCATTCCGCCGCCGAAGACCGACTGTTCACTCACATTGCATTGGCAAATGTTTTTTAAGCGGATTACGACGCCATTAATCCCCCCGCTTCGGATTAAGACATTAGACAAACCGCCTAAAAACGTTTCCGGTTGCGAATTCCAACGTCGAAACATTGCCAAGTCCTGAATGTTTTTGGGGGAATACAAACAAGACGCGACCCCTCCGCACCTGAAACTGGAATGCGCTCCTAAAGGAACGTCGAAAGAGGTTCCTGGAAACTCATTTATTGATTGAATAACTTTTTGTTGTACTGCCATTGCCACTAATACAGGTTGTAAACGTTTGATATAATCTCGGTGATGTTTCCAGCACCAAGCCCGACAAAAAAGTCGCCCTCAATTGCTATGTCCGTGGCTAAGTCTAGCAGATCCTCGCGATCGCAACAGTATACAGTTTCATGTCCTTGGGCGTTTAGTGCTTCTACCGCTTTTTCGTTGTTGTACCCTTCAACTATCGGCTCGCCAGCGGCATACACCGGCAACACAATAACGACATCGGCCGTTGCAAGGACCGCTATGAAATCGTCAAACAACAAAGAAAATCTAGAATATCTATGCGGTTGAAAGACCGCAACAACGCGCTTTGCATTCATTTGCCTCGCCGCCGCAATAACAGCACGTATCTCCACCGGGTGGTGCGCATAATCATCGACAAAGGTTACGCCACGCTTTTTTCCTAGAATTGTAAATCGACGCTTCACGCCTTGAAAAGAAGCCAACGCAGCTTTATAAATTTCTGGACTGATGCGCAATTCATGTGCAACTGCAATCGCGGCAAGTGCATTTAGCACATTGTGTTGTCCCAATATGGGGATGAAGACGTCTTTAACAGAAGTCACTCCTCCAGCACTTTTGGGCATAAAAGGAACATCCAGCGAAACCGTAACATCAAACATTGTTCCGTTTCCAAGAAAACGAATATTTTCCCCTCTGAAGGTCGGAGTAAATTCTGAATCAGCCGAGATTCCATATGTAACAAGGCGTCGGTCCACAGAGTGATTATTACTTAAGGGGCTCGGGACACTATAGGGGTCCCGACTGACGCTCCGGGGGACAAGTCCTGATGTTACAAGGCTTTGATCTCGCAAGAAACCCGGCTCGTCAGATGGGATGTGTCTATGCTCCCGGCTGGCCGCCTGACGATGCTCGCAACAATGGCTGCTACAAAAGATTCGCCTTACCCTGGGATGATCCGAGCAAACTACCCCCAAACCGTAAAACGGCAGGTTCCGAATAAACTGAAAAAATGCATATTCTAAGTTCTCAATTGTTGAGTAATACGTTAGGTGCTCACAATCAATATTCGTAATCACATTAATCGTCGAAGGCAGCTTCAAAAACGCACCATCAGACTCATCCGCTTCGACAACAAACCAATCCCCAGTCCCAAGCCGAGCACTAGTCTGATCCGTATTTAGAATGCCCCCGTTGATTACCGTTGGGTCAAAATTTGCGTCACTTAACACCGCTGAAATCAGTGACGTTGTCGTCGTTTTTCCGTGCGACCCGGACACCGCAATAGCCTTTTTTGAACGTACAACCTCCGCAAGCATCTCTCCGCGTGTAACCACGGGAATGTTGTTTTCTCGAGCTGCGATAACCTCGACGTTGCCGTCAGGGATTGCGCTTGACACAACGACTACTTGCGCACCACGAACATTTTCCGGCTTGTGCCCTATCGTAACCGGAATCCCAAGCTTGAGAAGACGCCGCACATTAGTACCTTCAGAGACGTCACTTCCACGAACGTCATGCCCCTGGTTGTGCAAAATCTCTGCAATTCCGCTCATGCCGATCCCGCCGATACCAACAAAATGGAACGATCTGCTCAATCTCTCATCCACAGCAGGGTGCTAACGGAGGCATATTAGCAGAAAAAAACAAGACGTGCGAAAAACCTGGAGAAACAGCCTTTACACCTGTCAGAAGACAGATTTTTAATATACAATCCCACTCAATTGCATGTTGGAACTGAGAGTGTGAGTATGAAACGTTTTGACTTATCTGCGCTGTGCATAAGATTGACAATGCTATGCCCGTTGCTTACGTGCTGCGCAAGCGGAGTCTACTCTTCTGCCGGTTCGCACAATCCTGGTTCAAATATCAGAATTTATATCGATGATATCTGCTACAGGTCAGATTTGATCGTAACCCCGTCGGCTCCCTCAGGTTGCGCTTTTGTTATGATTCCCCCTGACACAAACCTGCACCTATACGTCGTTCCCGTCAGCTGTATTTCCAACGATATTGCAGTGTGGTATTACAAACATTACGGATCTGAACGTGGCATAAATAGTATATTGTTGCACGCTTTAGTCGCGATTGATCCTAACAGTGGCCGCCTTCAAGGTCGCAGAGACTTAGGGCGGTTTGTTCCACGCGCAATCACGCTCGCAATTACTTGTCAGGCAGAGGACATTACGCCAACAAGTCTCGTTATAATAGTGGGTTTTACGTTTTCTGCGTGTCACATTTCGGAGAATCCTGGCTTGTTACCTCAGGGGGCCATACCCGTGCAAGCCATTTTGGAACGTATGAGTGATGAAGACACGTTTTCACAAGAACAAATCGTGGCTCAGCCTGTTGAATCTTTCGATAGTTCCCTAGAATGGCACGTGACAGATAGTTCTTTTACCCCAAGGAACAGAATCTACGCAAATGGGGACATGTACGAAGTGCTTGCTGTGTTCGGGCAGACGATATCGCGCACGCGTACGCGCATTGTTATGCCGTTTGGTGTGAAGTCTTTTTGCTTTGACAACCTCGATCGCCTTATAGGTTTTGAGTTCCCGTATTCTTGTAAATCACCCGACGAACCCACCACAGATGACGCACCAGCTGCAGGTGCCATCTGCCGTGAAACTGTAAATGTGGGTGAATGTGTCGACGCATTTGGCTGTACGTTCATGAACATTAGATGTCTAGACTTAAGCGTTTGCTACGTGCCGCCTTCAATAAAAGTATTTTCTGTTGGGGGGAGTTGCGATGACCTCATTATTGACTATTCGACGAGCATTTTAAATTGCAAGAAAGCGCCCTCAGCCTCGCGCTATTTTTTTGGTAGAGATCTTTCAGAAGGTGATCTTCACACATGGAAGATTCTAGCAATAAGCGGTTTAGGAGCCCCTTTGTGGTTCGCAAAACAACTGGTGAGAGGCAGGCTAGGATATCTGTTAGGTCACGATTATAGCAACGTAAATTATGGTGATTGTCTCGACAGATTCTGTACATCAGGCCCTGCTGTTTGCTTTGAAAATTCTGAAACTGGCGTTGAACTGGTTCTGCAATATGGTCAATCCGGAGACGTTTTTTATGAAGTATGTTTTACGGATAATCAAGTAATCGGACGTGATTGCATTCAATTCAGAGTTTTTGCAAGCGTAACCTGCCATTCTCAACTAGAACCTGGCGCGCTCCGCTATTCAGAGATAGGACAGCTCTTGGTCTATAGCAGGGATATATCTGAGGATTGCTGCTATTGGTCTGAATTTGAAGAGGTCCATCTTTTTGATACGGTCATCAATTTGGGCGCCAGTGCTTTTTTTTCAACACACCTGTCAAGAATAACGATCCCTTGGTCAGTTGCCAATATTGGACCCAGTTGCTTCCAGCAGAGCAAAATAGAGGAAGTCGTTTGCGAAGACGGTCCTGATAGTGCATCGAGACTTGTCATACACGAGCATGCGTTTGCGCAAACGCCGCTTTCCGAGATCGTCCTGTCTATACGAACTACGCGCTTAGAAACTAAAGTTTTTTCTGGATGCGCCTCGCTTCGTTCGGTCAGCATCGCAGAAGTAGCGGCAGAGGCAGGCATGGCTGTAATCCCTGCGGGGGTTTGTTACATTGGTCCAGATTGTTTTCATGAGACGGGTTTTACGACGGTCATATTTGAACAAGGAGCACAGCTAGAAACAATTTATTGCTCTTCATTCGATAAGGGAATTCAAGCCATTGGAGATGAAAACGCTGTACACCTGTTAAACGAAGCGCGTTGGCAAGAACGTCTTATGGAAACAGAACGATGAGACAGTCCACAGTGGGAAGATGCGACATTGACCCACAAACTTTTTACACCGCAAGATTTACACATATCTCATCTGACTCTTCGGGTTTTATTGAGGCTCAAAGCATTGTAAAACTACAAAAATCCACCCGGCGAATCAGTCGGGAGCCCTTGTATGTTCCAAATGTGATGGAAATTA